>NZ_CP085167.1:300000-550000 GCF_022788715.1 Sulfitobacter sp. DSM 110093 | reverse complement strand
CCGGATCGCGACCCAGCCCACCGTTAAGCCCTTGGTAAAAGAACCACGGGATCGGCAGAGCCAGCAGCAGATAAACGGACCAGACCGGAACGCGGCGGGCCAGACCGTTCAAACTGTTTATCAAGCCCGCCATTATACGCCCTGATCCGAAAAAAGCGGGCCCATCAGAACGCGACGAAAAACCAGTTGCATATATGTTGCATATATAGTGTGTCACGCATCAGAAATTCGCGGTCAGGTCCATGCCTTCGTAGAGGCCCGCGACTTCTTCTTCATAGCCATTAAACATCAGCGTCGGCTGCCGGCGCGCGAACAGCCCGCCCCCGATGGGGCGTTCATCGGCCTGCGACCAACGCGGATGGCTCACCTCGGGATTCACATTACCATAGAAACCGTATTCGCGCGGCCCGGCTTTGTTCCAGCTGGTGGGGGGCTGTTTGTCTGTCAGGGTGATCCGCACCACGGATTTGATCGACTTGAACCCGTATTTCCACGGCACCACCAAACGCAGTGGCGCGCCATTCTGATTGGGGATGTCACGGCCATAGATACCGGTCGCCATGATCGTCAGCGGATGCATCGCTTCATCCAACCGCAGACCTTCGACATAGGGCCAGTCCAATACCGGGAATCGCAGGCCGGGCATTTCCTCGGGGCGGTAAGCGGTTTCAAAGGCGACGTATTTCGCACCGGATTGCACGCCCGCCATATTCAGTAGATCCGCAAGCTCAAATCCCTTCCATGGCACCACCATTGACCATGCCTCGACACAGCGTAGACGGTAGATGCGCTCTTCGACGGTCATAGCCTTCATGATGTCTTCGAATGCGTAATCGCCCGGCTTGTCGACCATCCCTTCGATCGACACCGTCCAGGGGGCGGTTGTCAGTGCATCGGCGTATTTCGCAGGGTCGCCCTTGTCGGTGCCGAACTCATAGTAATTGTTGTATTGGGTGATATCTTCGTAATCGTTCGGGGTTAGCCCCTCTTGGGCCATCGCCCCCTGCCCCAACCCAGCAAGGCCCAGCCCCGCCGCCGCACCGCCGATAATCTGCCGTCGGTTCAGATAGATCGCTTCGTCGGTAACATCCCGATCCGTAAGTTGGTTAATCCAGCGATTGGCCATTTCTGCGCTCCCTACTATAGTTAATGAAAGCTAGCGCCTGCCGCAGACTGTACCAAATCCTTTCGTCAGGATTTCAGCCAGCACACCGGAATGTCAGGCGCCGTTATCCAAAGGAGTGCCGCCATGGTTCGTTTCATACTCGCAGCCGCCTTGATGGCCAGCGCAGCCCACGCCGACGAGATGGTCACCTATACCACCGACCAAAGCTTCGGGGATGTGACCTTTGGGGTAGAGAACGCCATTCTTAACCAAGGGCTGGTGCCTGAGAATGTCAGCCATGTCGGTGAAATGCTTGACCGCACAGGTGCGGATGTTGGCTCTGACGTGCAGGTGTTTGAAGCAGCCGATGTGTTCAGCTTCTGCTCGGCATCGCTGTCACGCAAGGTGATGGAGGCCGATCCGATGAATGTGGGCTTCTGCCCCTACGATATCTTTGTCATGCAACTGCCTGAAAGTGACGAGGTGACAATTGGCTACCGCGCTTTCCCCGAAGGGCCCATGCAAGAGGTGCAAAGCTTGCTGGACACAATCGTGAAGGAAGCAATTGGCGAGTGATCTCGCCCGATCAAAGCATCCCTCGATTAGGAAACAAAAAGGGCCGGAGATACCCCCGGCCTTTTTCTTTGTCGTCTAACGCTTAGTGTACCGTGGCATCATCCGGCTTAGGACGGTTCGAGGCAGCGATCTGATCGCCAATGATCAACCCATCGGCACCGGCGCGAACGGTGACGGTATCGCCGTCCTTCACATCGCCTGCCAATAGCATCTCTGCCAACGGATCTTGCACCGTGCGCTGGATCACCCGCTTCAGCGGTCGCGCGCCGAAGACCGGATCGTAGCCCTCGTCCGCCAGCCATTTCCGCGCAGCATCATCCAGATCAAGCGTGATCTTCCGCCCGGCCAGCCGCTTGAGCAGGCGTGCCATCTGGATCGTGACGATCCCGTCCATATCCGCACGGCCCAGACGGTCAAAGATGATCGTCTCATCCAGACGGTTTAGGAACTCAGGCCGGAAATGCGCCCGCACTGCGTCCATCACGTCACGTTTGGCCTGCGCCATGTCGCCGCCATCCGGCAATTGGCTCAGCGCCTGCGCGCCGAGGTTTGAGGTCAGGATGATCAGCGTCTGCTTGAAATCGACCGTGCGGCCCTGACCATCGGTCAGCACACCATCGTCAAGCACCTGCAACAGCACGTTAAAGACATCCGGATGCGCCTTTTCGACCTCGTCAAAGAGCACGACCTGATACGGCCTCCGCCGCACCGCTTCGGTCAGCACACCACCCTCGTCATAACCGACGTAACCCGGAGGGGCACCGATCAGACGGGCCACCGAGTGTTTCTCCATGAACTCGGACATGTCGATGCGCACCATCGCATTGTCGTCGTCAAAGAGGAACTCGGCCACCGCTTTGGTCAGCTCGGTCTTGCCCACACCAGTTGGCCCGAGGAAGAGAAAGCTGCCCAACGGGCGGTTCTCATCATTCAGCCCCGCACGCGCACGGCGCACGGCATTGGCGACCGCTTTGACAGCCGCGCTCTGACCGATCACCCGGTCGTGCAACTGGTCTTCCATGCGCAGAAGCTTGTCCCGCTCCCCTTCCAGCATCTTGCCCGCCGGGATACCGGTCCAACGTTCGACGACACTGGCGATCTGATCCGGGCGCACGGCCTCTTCGACCATCATGTCGTCTTCGCGGCCCTCGGCGGTTTCAAGGTCGCGCTCCAACTGCGGGATCACGCCATAAGATAGCTCGCCCGCGCGCGCGAGGTTGCCTTCGCGTTTAGCGATGTCGAGGTCGGCCCGCGCATGATCGAGCTTCTCCTTGATGTCGCGTGCACCGGCCAGCTTGTCCCGCTCGGCCTGCCACTGCGCCGTCATCTCGGCACTGCGGTCTTGCAGACCGCTGAGGTCTTTTTGCAAAGCCTCCAGCCGATCCTTGGACGCGGTATCATCTTCTTTCTTCAGCGCTTCGGCCTCGATCTGCAGTTGCAGGATCTGGCGGTCCAGCGCGTCCAGTTCTTCGGGTTTGCTGTCGACTTCCATGCGCAGACGGCTCGCGGCCTCGTCCATCAGGTCGATCGCCTTGTCGGGCAAGAAACGGTCGGTAATGTAGCGATGGCTCAGCGTCGCCGCTGCGACCAGCGCGGTGTCGGAAATACGCACACCGTGGTGCAACTCATACTTCTCTTTAATACCACGCAGGATCGAAACGGTGTCCTCCACCGTCGGCTCTTGCACGATTACTGGCTGGAATCGCCGCGCAAGCGCCGCGTCCTTCTCGACATATTTGCGGTATTCTTCAAGCGTGGTGGCACCCACACAGTGCAACTCACCTCGCGCCAGCGCAGGCTTCAGCAAGTTCGATGCATCCATCGCGCCGTCGGCCTTACCGGCCCCGACCAGCGTGTGCATCTCATCGATGAACAAGATCACCTCGCCCGCGGCTTCGGTCACCTCGGTCAGAACCGCCTTCAGCCGCTCCTCGAACTCGCCACGGTATTTCGCCCCGGCGATCAGCGCGCCCATGTCGAGCGCGAGCAGGCGTTTATTGCGCAGAGATTCAGGCACGTCACCATGCACGATCCGCAACGCCAAGCCTTCGGCAATCGCGGTCTTACCGACGCCCGGCTCACCGATCAGCACCGGGTTATTTTTGGTTCGGCGGCTCAGCACCTGCATCGCGCGGCGGATTTCCTCATCCCGGCCAATGATGGGGTCGATTTTACCCTCTTCGGCCCGCGCGGTCAGGTCGAGGCTGTATTTCTCCAAAGCCTCATAGCTGTCTTCAGCGGTGGCGCTGTCGGCTTTGCGCCCCTTGCGCACGTCATTGATCGCGGTGTTCAAGCCCTGCGCCGTCACCTTACCCGCTTCCAACGCGGTTTTCGCACCGGATTTAACAAGGCAAAGCGCAGTCAGGATGCGCTCGACAGTCACGAAACTGTCGCCCGCCTTCTTGGCCATCGCCTCAGCCTCGGCCAATACCTTTGCGGTCGTGCCATCTAGATATACCTGTGCTGCGTCACCGGTCACCTTGGGGATTTTCCCAAGCGCCAACTCCAGCGCCTGCATCAGCCGCGCGCCGTCACCGCCCGAAGCAGCAATTAGATTGCGCGCAAGGCCTTGGTCATCGTCCAGCAGTGCTTTGAGTACATGTTCAGGGGCCAGCCGTTGGTGGCTTTCCCGTGTTGCAATGGTCTGCGCCGCCTGAATAAAGCCGCGCGATCTTTCCGTGAACTTGCTCAAGTCCATGGGTCTCTCCTTTTCTACAAGCGCTCTAAAATGCCGCGCCCAAAAGTGGCACGCGGCGGTCTGAGCCTTGCTTTCAAATTGGGGAAGAGCCCCCCTTGGTTCAAGACCAATACAGCGCGAAAAGTTGCTGACCGTCGCGATGCGCAAAGGGTGTTTTTCGCTAATAAGGCGAAAATGGGGCAAAAACTAGAAAAAAATACAGACTTAACCATTTGTTTACAATGTCTATTCACAAATTATCCACAGAACACACTCGCAGAATGAAACCATTTGGGCGCCCTCTGCGTTAACCATGCAGACGAAAGAGAGCAGGAAAAAGAAGGCCTGCCGGGTTCAAACGAACACAAGAGGTGAAACGATGCAGACGCGCCCTATCCAGTTGACCGATGTCATCTATAACGCGGCTACTCAGTGTTTCGAAGCGCTGGTCACCGTCCAAGACGGAGAGCAGTTGCGCCGCTACGCTTGCGCGATTGATGCCCCGATCACCATGTCATACCGCGATGCTGCCGACGGGCTGTCCCGTCAGGCCATCCGCCGCCACGCCCAAAAACGTGGCCTAAGTTCCGATGTTCTGCGCCACGTCCCCGCTCAGCGGGCCGGACGCCGCAGCTTTGATCCGCTGCGTTGGCTGGAAGAGGTTATGCACCTCCCCGGTCGCGACGCAGCCTGACCCCCTCCCGCGCGGCGCCTGCCTGCCGCGCGGCTGCCTGCGGACCTGCCGCCACCTCAACTGTCCCGATGTGGCGATCCGCACACCAGAGACCAGTGCCTGCCTGCTAAGTCTCTGAACACTTGGCCCGGACCCCGCAATGCGGCGTTCGGGCCTCTTTTTTGCCTACAGCCTGCATGAATGATGGACTTGCCTCGTCGCGCGACGTAGGTCAAAGCCGTTTGAAATTTGGCAGGAGCCCCCGCATGTCTGATGACCGTCTGATCGTCGCCCTTGATGTTCCCCACGCGGTCGCGGGGATGGAATTGGCCCAGACCCTCGGCGATGCCGTGGGGTTTTATAAAATCGGGCTTGGGATGCTCACCGGCGGCGGGCTGGCGCTGGCCAACGAGCTTAAGCAAGAGCACGGCAAGCGCATCTTTTTGGATATGAAGCTTTTCGATATCGGTGCCACGGTTGAAGCTGCGGTGCGCGGGCTGGCACAGTTTGATCTGGATTTCCTTACCGTGCATGGCGACCCGCATGTGGTGGCGGCTGCCAAACAAGGTGCGGCGGGCACCGATATGAAGATCCTCGCCGTTACGATCCTGACCTCGCTAGACCGCGCCGACCTTGACGCGGCCCTGATCCAATCGGGCGATCTGAAAGATTTGGTGCTAACCCGCGCAGGCCGCGCATTGGATGCCGGCGCCGATGGTATCATCGCCTCCCCCCAAGAAGCTGCCGCTATCCGCGCGTTGCCCGAAGCGATGGGTAAGCTTATCGTCACTCCCGGCGTACGTCCTCAAGGCGCTGCTCTGGGCGATCAAAAGCGTGTTGCGACACCGGGACAGGCCATCGCAGATGGCGCCGATCACATCGTTGTGGGCCGTCCAATCTGGCAGGCCAAAGACCCGGCCGCTGCCGCCCGTGAAGTGTTGCGGGAAATTTCCGAGCATTAACAAAGCGCTTCCCGTCGTCTGTAGCAAATCGACCACAGAGCGGTGGGATGCACCTGCGACAGGGCCATCATCGTTAGGCCAGATCGCCCCGACATGTTATGTTGAACTCAGGTGATACTCCCCGACGAACTGGTTCTTCCTGATGTTCGTCACCTCCCCCCGCTCACACAAGCGGGGGGCCTTTATTCCCCTCACATAGCTTTAATTTTATCGGTACCCGGCTGCCCCAGATAGACCCGAAGCCTGTCCTGAAATGCGGGCACGGCGCGGGGGTGGTTCAAAAACTCTTCTTTCTCCATCAGACACCAACGCTGTCCCTCGTTGCCAAATACGATCTCAGCCTCCGCATGCGCCGGTAAATGCGCGACGAAGAACCATTTGGTCAGCCCCGCCTCGTCAAAACTGCCCTGCCAGATCACCGCGTCCTCTGGCACGGCTATCCCCAACTCCTCGTGACATTCGCGCAGCGCACAGGCCAAAGGGGTCTCTTCCCCTTCACGCCCGCCGCCGGGCAAATCCCAATGATCGGCAAATGGCAGCCCCGGCGTGTCATCGCGTAGGATCACGGCCAGCTTTCCACCAAGATAAAGCGCCAGCTTGGCCCCTTCAAAGCCCATGGTTAAACCTCTGCGATTTGTTTAGAGTTGTTGCCCGAACCCTGCCCTCTCGGTGTGTCCATGGCTACCCTCTGTCGCGACTGTTTGAACGAAATCCCGCCTGCGCGGCGCTGTTCGCGCTGTGGCAGCCCGCGTGTGCTGTCACATCCCGAGCTTTTCGATCTATCGATCGCCCATATGGATTGTGACGCCTTCTATGCCTCGGTCGAGAAACGCGACAATCCCGAACTGGCCGGCAAACCCGTTATCATCGGCGGCGGGCGGCGCGGCGTTGTGTCGACCGCCTGTTATGTGGCACGCATCCGTGGGGTGCGATCGGCCATGCCGATGTTTCAGGCGCTCAAGCTTTGCCCCGAAGCGGTCATCATCAAACCCCGGATGGAGGCCTATGTCGAAGCCTCCCGCGCGATCCGCGCGATGATGGAAGAAATGACCCCGGCGATTGAGCCTCTGTCGCTCGATGAGGCCTTCCTCGACATGACCGGCACCGCGCGGCTACACGGCCAGCCGCCCGCAATGATGCTGGCGCGGCTGGTGCGACGGATGAAAGTGGAACTGGGTCTGACCGGCTCCATCGGACTGAGCCATAATAAATTTCTAGCCAAAGTCGCCTCGGACCTCGACAAGCCGCATGGGTTTTCGGTGATTGGCGCGGCGGAAACGGCGGACTTTCTGCGCGACAAACCCGTCGGCATGATCTGGGGCGTTGGGGCGGCCACGCAAACCTCTTTGGAAAAGGCGGGCATCCGCAGCTTTTCCGATCTGTTGCGGTGGGAGCAAACCGATCTAATCGCCCGCTTTGGCAGCATGGGCGACCGGCTGTGGCACTTGGCGCGGGGCCAAGACAAACGCCGCGTGTCGCGCCACCGCCCGGTGAAGTCAATCAGCAATGAAACGACATTCTCTGACGATACAGGAAACGCCGAGATTCTTGACGGGCACCTCTGGCGACTGGCGGAAAAGGTCGCGGACCGCGCCAAGGCCAAAGAAATGGCAGGCCGTGTGGTGACGTTAAAACTCAAACGCGCCGATCACTCTTTGCTATCGCGTCGCCTGTCGCTGCATGATCCAACGCAATTGGCCGACCGCATCTACCGCACGGCCCGCGCGCTGTTTGATCAGGTCGAACATCGTAACTCCTACCGTCTTATCGGTGTCGGCCTATCTGATCTTTCCGGGGCCGAGGGTGCGGATATGGGGGGCGATCTACTTGACCCCGGCGCGGCGCAGCGCAGCAAGGCCGAACGCGCCGCAGATAGCATCCGCAGCCGATTTGGCGAGAAAGCGATCCTAAAAGGGCGCGCCCTGCGCTGAGATTACTCCGCCGCCAGCGGCAGGCGCTCTTGTCCAATCTGCGCCACGTCGGCCACCACCCGTCTCAGCGCTGCCTGCACCGCCTCGAATGCGCCATTAGGGCGAATCAAACGCTCATTCATATAAAGCGCCCGGTCGATCTCAACCTGCACCGCGTGCTGTCCGCGCGAGGGGCGGCCATAGGCTTGAGTAATGTAGGCCCCGGCAAAGGGCGAGTTGCGCGTCACGATAAAACCAGCATCCACAAATGCCGCTTCGATCCTGTCGACAACCTCCCCTCCTGCTGCCGCGCCGAAACGATCACCTAGCACGACATCAGGCCGCCGCATGCCGCTGCGCGCCACGCCGTCCATCGCTTCGTGCGGCATGGAATGGCAATCAACCAGCACTGCCTGCCCGTGGCGACGATGCGCCCGCGTCAGAAGTTCCTGCAATTTGCTATGATAGGGCCGCCAATAGCTATCGATTCGCAATTGCGCCTCTTCTTGAGAGAGCTTGCCGCGATAAATTGCGCGGCCATTGGCCACCACGCGGGGAATCACCCCTAGTCCGGAGGCCACGCGCGGGTTATGCCCCTGCCGCGCGACACCTTCGATTACAGACGGGTCCAATTCTTCGGGCGCACGGTTGAGGTCAATATAGGCCCTCGGCGCTCCCGCTTTGATAAACGAAGCACCGTAGCGCGGCGCACAATCAAACAATTGATCGACAAACGCATCCTCAGAAGACCGGATTGCATGTTCATCCAAGATAGAACGCCGTAGGAACGAGGCCGCATAATCACGGCCCGAATGAGGGGACGCAAAGACCACGCAAGACAGGTTGCGGTCAGGATGCAGTACTTCGTAGGCGGTCATAGGCATAATAAATCCCTCTAAGTCGAACATAGCGTGTTTATTCCGCGCCAAAAGCCCTTGATCCCGCCGCCGACTCCTTTTATAGCACCCAAACGGCGCGAAATTTCGCGCCCCATTTTTTGTGTGGGGCCGATTTTGAAACGTCGTTAAGTGGGTGATTAGCTCAGCGGTAGAGCACTTCGTTGACATCGAAGGGGTCACTGGTTCGATCCCAGTATCGCCCACCATTTATTCATCGACCCGTCTTTGGCGGGTTGCCCGCAACCCAGGCGCTGGCCCGCGCCACGACATGAGGAGACCACCTATGAAGGTTCGCAATTCGCTCCGCTCGCTCAAGAATCGGCATCGCGATTGCCGTGTTGTGCGTCGCAAAGGCCGCGTTTACGTCATCAACAAAACGCAGCGCCGGTTCAAAGCCCGCCAGGGCTGAGACTTGCAGCAATTCGATTTTAAAGGCCGCTCCTTCTTAGGGCGGCCTTTTTCGTTGTGGTTAAGTGCTTGCAACCCCCGCACAAAACCCCACCTTCAAGGCAGACCCGAATAACAAGGAAGACCATCATGTCGGACACGCCCGAATATACGCCCGCCAAAGTTTGGAAATGGGAGGCTGAGAGCGGCGGCAAATTCGCCAGCACCAACCGGCCCATCGCCGGTGCGACCCATGACAAAGAACTGCCCGTCGGCGAACATCCGTTTCAACTGCATTCGCTGGCCACGCCGAACGGGGTGAAGGTCACGGTGATGTTCGAGGAACTGCTAGAGGCTGGCCATAACGGCGCCGAGTATGATGCGTGGCTTATTGATATCTCTGAGGGTGATCAGTTCGGCTCTGGATTTGTCGAGGTGAACCCGAACTCCAAGATCCCCGCGCTGCTAGACCGTTCCGGCGACACGCCACAGCGCGTTTTCGAATCGGGTGCGATCTTGCTTTATCTGGCTGAAAAATTTGGTGCGTTCTTGCCGACCGATCCCGCCCGCCGGACCGAGGCGCTGTCGTGGCTCTTTTGGCAGATGGGCAGCGCACCTTACCTTGGTGGCGGTTTTGGCCATTTCTATGCCTATGCGCCCGAGAAGTTTGAATACCCCATCAACCGCTTCGCGATGGAGACCAAGCGTCAGCTTGATGTGATGGACAAACACTTGGCCGAACATGACTATTTCGCCGATGAATACTCCATCGCCGATATGGCGATCTGGAGCTGGTATGGCCAGTTGGTGCTCGGGCGACTCTATTCCGCGGCAGAGTTCCTCGACGTGGCCTCTTATAAAAACGTCATGCGTTGGGCCGAGGCGATTGATGCGCGCCCCGCCGTGACCCGTGGCCGTATGGTCAACCGCGCCTTTGGCGATGACCTGTCGATGCAACTGCGTGAGCGTCACGATGCCAGCGACTTTGACACCAAGACCCAAGACAAAATCGACAATAACTGACCGCGCGGCCCCCGGCCCATCGCGGTCGGGGGTCACAGTTCCAATTCTGATTGAATTGGTTGCAGGAACGCCTAAAATCTGTTTCTTACTATTTCAGTCAAGTTATCCCAACGGAACAGGACCCTGATATGACCTTCTGCAAAACATCGACTGCTGCCGCCGCGCTGATGTCGCTGGCCCTTCCCGCGCTAGCCGATGGCGAGCTGAACCTATACTCCTCGCGTCACTATGACACCGATGAGCGGCTCTACTCCGACTTCACCGAAGCAACCGGCATCACCATCAACCGCATCGAAGGCAAAGCCGACGAACTGCTGGCCCGTATGGAAGCCGAGGGCGCGAACTCCCCGGCGGATGTTCTGCTGACTGTCGATACAAGCCGCCTCAAGCGCGCGAAAGACATGGGCCTTCTGCAATCCATCGAGAGCGACACGCTCGAAGAGCGCATCCCCGGCAACCTGCAAGACGATGACAACCAGTGGTTTGGCCTGTCGCAGCGCGCGCGGATCATCTTTTTCAACAACGAAACGCTGGACAACCCGCCCGCAACCTACATGGACCTCGCCGATCCGGCCTACAAAGGTCAGGTCTGCATCCGGTCCTCCACCAACACCTATAACCAGACACTGCTAGCTTCGATCGTCACCCACGAGGGCGAAGAGGCCGCAACCGAATGGGCGCAGGGCGTGGTCGACAACATGGCGCGGGCACCTCAGGGCGGCGACACCGACCAGCTGCGCGGCATCGTGTCGGGTGAGTGCGACATCGCTGTTTCCAACAGCTATTACTTCGCCCGTGCGATCCGCACCGACGTGGACGGCGTCAGCGATGAGATCGGCAAGATTGGCCTGATCTGGCCCGACCAAGAAGGCAACGGCGCGCATATGAACCTTTCGGGCGGCGGCGTGGCCAAGAACGCACCGAACAGCGAGAATGCAGTGAAGTTCCTTGAATATCTCGCCTCCGATCAGGCGCAGGTCTACTTCTCGGCGGGCAACGATGAGTTCCCAACCGTGGAAGGCGTGGAGCTGGCCGATAGCGTGAAGCAACTGGGTGAGTTTAAAGCTGACGAAGTGAACCTGTCGGACGTAGCCGAAAATATCGGCACCGCGCAGAAAATCTTTAACACGGTTGGCTGGGAATAAACCCTACCAAAACCGGATTAGAGAGAGGCGGGTTTTCGAGCCCGCCTTTTTTTGTGAGGCAGCAGCTACCCCGGTCCGGAACCCAGCCACAGACCATCGATCACTAACGCTGCCGACCCACCTGCCGACAGATCAAGATCACCGGCAGCAACCCCATCGCAACGATCACAAGGCTCGGCACAGCCGCACCGTTCAACCGCTCGTCACTCGCCAAGCGATACGCTTGAACCGCCAGCGTGTCATAGTTGAAGGGCCGCATGATTAGCGTTGCGGGCAATTCCTTCATCACGTCAACGAACACAATCAACAGCGCGGTCAGCAGGCTGGGCGCGAGAATCGGCAGATGCACCCGTCGCAACGTGCCCAATGGCGTCTGACCCAACGACCGCGCAGCAGCGTCCATATTGGCATGAACCATCGCCTGCCCGCCCTCGTAAGCGCCCAAAGCAGCCGCGAGGAAACGTACCAGATACGCCAGCACCAACAGCCAGATTGACCCGGTGATCAGCAACCCGGTGGAATAATCAAAGGTCGCCCGCATCCAAGCATCTAATGCATTATCGAACATCGCAAAGGGCACCAGCAGCCCCACTGCGATCACCCCGCCCGGCACGGCGTAGCCCAGCCGCGCCACATATGCCGCGCCCTGAGAAACCCGGCCCGGCCGCAACCGTCGAAAGAACCCCACACTGATCGCCGCCAAGACCGTCAACAGCGCAGCGATACCCGCCAATGTCACAGAGTTGCGCATAAATCCAAGGTAGCGTGGGCTAAAAAGGTTCTGTTCAGACTCCAACCCCATGGTGACGAGGATCACCACCGGCAGCACCGCCCCAAACAGCACCGGCACACCACACAAAACAAGTGCCGCCGCCGCCTGCCAGCCCGTCAACTCCGAAGGTGGCGCCGATTGCGGGCGCCGGGCAGGATCATGGTACTGGGCCTTGCCGCGCTGCGCCCGCTCAAGCATCGCCAAAAGTAATGCAAAGCTCAGCAAACATAGCGCCAACTGCGCGGCGGCGGCGCGGTCGAACATGGAAAACCAACTGGTGTAGATGCCCGTGGCAAAGGTCTGAACGCCGAAATAGGCAACCGTCCCGAAATCCGCTATCGTCTCCATCACCGCCAGCAACACGCCGCCCGCAATAGCGGGGCGGGCAAGGGGCAAGCTGACCTTGAAGAACGCGGACCACGCGCTTGATCCAAGCGCACGCGCGGCAAGAAAAGTCGTACCGCTTTGCTGGAGGAATGCCGCGCGGGCCAGCAGGTAAACATAGGGGTAAAGCACCAGCACCAGCATCGCGGCGGCCCCACCCAGAGAGCGGATTTCAGGAAACCAGTAGTCGCGCGGCCCCCAGCCCGTCACATCGCGCAGGGTCTCTTGAACAATGCCGGGATGATCCAACACATGGGTATAGGCGTAGGCCAGTACATAAGCCGGAAAGGCCAGCGGCAGCACCAGCGCGATTTCCAAAAACTTTGCGCCGGGAAAGCGTGTCATGGTAACCAACCACGCCGCGCCGACACCAATGGCAAAAGTGCCCGCCGACACCAACAGCACCAGTAACAGCGTCGTAATCGTATAGCGGCCCAGCACGGTCTGAACCAAATGCTGCACCGTTTCCGTCCCACCGCTAAGTGCTGCGATCAGCACCGCAAGCATCGGCAGCGCACAGACAGCAGCCACAGTCAGGGCCACGCCTGACAGGGCGCGCAGCCCGTCGCGGGCGCGGGGTGGTTTGGTCGTGTTCGTGGAAGCGGCGTTCAGCGTCATGCCCCTATTTCGACGATTTCACTAGGAAATGCCAGAGGGCGCAATGCGGCACCCTAGTCGTAGCTTCGTTGGTCCTCGATCACCAATCCATCACGCGGCAAGGAGCCGGGGGAGACCAATTCGACCTTGCCCTTCAGCTTGAGCAGATCGGCCACGGATTGCGCGTAACGCGCTTCGTCCCCATTCGCGGTCTCAATCTGCACGGTCATCACATCCGCCTCGCCTTCGCGGCTGGCGATGACACGGGCCTTTTCAATCTCGGCGTGTTGGGCCACCAATGCCGCCACCTGTTCGGGGCGAACGAACATGCCTTTGATTTTCGTGGTTTGATCAGCGCGGCCCATCCAGCCTTTGATCCGCATATTCGTACGTCCACAGGGGCTTTCGCCTTCGAGCACGGCACTCAGATCGCCAGTGGCGAAACGGATCAGCGGGTAATCAGGGTTAAGAGTCGTCACCACAACTTCGCCGACCTCTCCGGGCGCTACAGGGATGCCGGTTCCGGGGGTGACGATCTCGACGATGATTTGTTCGTCGACGATCAGCCCCTCCATCGCAGGGCTTTCATAGGCGATATTGCCCAGATCAGCCGTGGCATAGGATTGCAGGCAGGTGATGCCGCGCTCCTCGTAATAGGCGCGCAGGCTGGGAAACAACGCACCGCCGCCGACGGCTGCTTTGGTGATCTTTAGATCAACGCCCATCGCGTCGGCTTTCTCCAAAATCACCTTGAGGTAATCCGGCGTGCCCGCATAGGCGGTCGAACCCACATCACGGGCGGCGGCGACCTGAAGCTCGGTCTGGCCTGTTCCGGCAGGCAGCACAGTTGCCCCCACCGCCCGCGCACCGGATTCAAAGATCATGCCCGCGGGGGTCAAATGGTAACCAAAACAGTTATGCACGATGTCGCCCGCGCCGATGCCTGCGGCATGCAGGAAGCGCCCCATGCGCCACCAATCGGGATCATTGCTCGACGGCTCATAGATCGGGCCGGGCGATTGGAAAACATGGCTGAACTCATACACCGGCTTTGTGGTGAAACCGCCAAAAGGCGGTTGCCCTGCCTGCGCCTTGCCAAGCTCTGATTTGCGCAGCACCGGGAGGTCGGCAAGGGCCTCGATAGAGGTGATCTGCGCCGCGTCCACCTCTTTCAGCGCATCACCATAGCCTGAAAGCCCTTGCGCACGGGCAATCTGCTGCGGCAGCGTCTTGGCCAAATCAGCGGCGCGTTCAGTGGCGCTGCGGGTTTCCAGATCGTCGAAATGGGGCTTGGTCGGCATCCCTGTCACTTTCCTGCTATGGCATCACTGGAGAGGGCATAAGCCCGGCTCGGTTGCCTTTTTGATTTCAGTCTCGGGCGCTTAGCTCAGCCAGCGTTTCCTGCGGCGGTAGCTGCGTACATCGCGGAAGCTTTTACGTCCCTCGTCGGACATGCCGAGGTAGAATTCCTTCACGTCTTGGTTCTCTCGCAGGTCTTTGGCGGGGCCATCCATCACAACGCGACCAGATTCAAGAATGTAGCCGTAATGCGCAAAGCGCAGCGCGACGTTGGTGTTTTGCTCCGCCAACAGGAAGGTCACGCCTTCTTTCTCGTTCACCGATTTCACGATCTCGAAAATCTGCTCAACCAATTGCGGGGCAAGGCCCATCGACGGCTCATCCAAAAGGATCGTCTCAGGGCGGGACATTAGCGCGCGACCAATGGCGCACATCTGCTGCTCCCCACCCGAGGTATAGCCAGCCTGCGAGCGGCGGCGCTCTTTCAGGCGGGGGAAATAATCATAAACCATCTCAAGGTCACGCTGGATCGCGGCATTGCCGTCGGTGCGGGTATAGGCACCGGTTAGCAGGTTTTCTTCGATGGTGAGGTGCTCAAAGCAGTGCCGGCCTTCCATGACCTGCACGACACCCTTTTTTACGGTTTCGGCTGGGTCTTGATGCTGAATCGGACCACCACGGTATTTGATTGAGCCTTTGGTGACCTCTCCACGTTCCGAAGCCAAAAGCCCCGAGATTGCCTTGAGCGTCGTGGTCTTGCCCGCGCCGTTGCCTCCCAGCAGCGCAGTGATGCCGCCCTTGGGCACGTTCAGGCTCACGCCCTTTAGGACAAGGATGACGTGATTGTAGATCACCTCGATGTTGTTGACCTCAAGCAGGTTTTCGACCGCGACGTCATTGGTATTTGCAGCATCCAGCATGGGAAAGACCTCTCTTGGGCTTGGAAAGTCCCCCGGCCACCCAAACAGGGCAGCCGGGGGATATCGCGTTTAGCAGTTGCCTTCGATGGCGTTTTCAGCCGCGTAGGCCGATGCGTCCTCATCGATCAGCGGCTGGATCACATCTTGATCCGACTGCATGAAGTCCGACACGAGGTTCCATTCCTTGGCTGTCGCATCCCACTGGGTCACAGCCACGAAACCTTCGCCGCCGTGGTTTTCGCAAGAGACCGAGAATTCAGGCCCGAAGTCCGGCAGGCCGAGGGCCGCCATCTTTTCTTCGGTGATCTCTAGCTGCTCCATCCCATCGCGCATTTGGCCGCTGCTGATATCTGTGACACCGTGGATTTCCTGCGCGGTGCGGGCAGCTTCGGCCACCAGCATCGCGGCATAGATGCCCCGGTTATACAGCACCGAACCCACCTGATCGCCAGCACCGGCGGCTTTACCCGCGTCGACAACGTGCGTTTTCAGATCGTCATAAAGCGGATAGTCAGAGCCCACGTTGTGGAACGTCAGCGCCTTATAGCCATCGGCCTTGGCACCCGCCGCAAGAACGTCGTTTTCCGAGCCGGACCACCAGATGCCGATGAACTTGTCCATCGGGAAGCGGATGTTGGCAGCTTCCTGAACCGCGACTTGGTTCATCACGCCCCAGCCATACATGATCACATAGTCAGGCTTGTCGCGGCGAATTTGCAGCCACTGCGATTTCTGCTCCTGACCGGGGTGATCGACCGGCACTTCCTTCAGCTCAAAACCGTGCTTTTTGCTCAGTTCTTGCAGCGTGCGGATCGGCTCTTTGCCGTAAGCGGAGTTGTGGTAGACCAGCGCGATTTTCTTGCCGCTTAGATCGCCGCCTTCTTGCTCCATGATGTGTTTCACCGCGACCGACGCGCCATCCCAGTAGTTTGCAGGGAAGTTGAAGACGTGGCTAAAGGTGTTGCCGTCCTTGGCCGAGGTACGGCCCAAACCGGAGGTCAACATCGAGATGTCATCGGCGGTGACTTTGGGGATCAGCTGGTAGGTGATGCCGGTCGAAAGTGGCTGATAGACCAACGCGCCTTCGCCCTTGGTCGACTCGTAGCATTCCACGCCCTTCTCAGTGTTATAGGCGGTCTCGCACTCTGGCACGCGGATGGTTTCACCACCGATGCCGCCGTCGCGTTCGTTGAGCAGGGTGAAATAATCGGCATAGCCGTCGGCGAAGGGGATGCCCCCCGCGGCGTAAGGCCCGGTGCGATAGCTCAGCGACGGAAAGACAAGGTCCGCCATCACGGGGCTTGCAGCCATCAGGCCCGCCACGGCCAGTGTTCCCAGTTTGTATTTCATCGGTGTTTCCTCCCTTGGATTTATCCGATTTGGGTTTTGGGCGTGGTTTCCTCCCCCCGCCTCGATTTTCGTGGCTCCCGCTTAGTGCGGGAAGGGCCACAATCTCAGTTTCTCCTTCGCGACGCGCCACAGTTGCGCAAGGCCATGCGGCTCGGCGATCAGGAAGATCACGATAAGCCCGCCGACGATCACCAGCTGCAAATGCGCCACGATGTCGGTGGGCCAGCCCAGCCAGTCGACGCCGACGATCTTCAGAAGCACCGGCAGGAGCACGAGGAAGGCGGCGCCGGCGAAGCTGCCGAAGATGCTGCCAAGCCCGCCGATGATGATCATGAAGAGCACCAGGAACGATTTGGTGATGCCGAAGGCCTCGCCCACCTCGACCGCGCCGAGGTAGATCGCGAAGAACAGCGCGCCCGAAACCCCGATGAAGAAGGAGCTGACCGCGAAGGCCGTGAGCTTGGCGCGCAGCGGGTTCACCCCGATGATCTCGGCGGCGATGTCCATGTCGCGGATCGCCATCCATTTGCGTCCCACAGAGCCGCGCGTCAGGTTGCGCGCCACCAGCGCCGAGCCCACGGTGAAGATCAGGCAGAACATATAGGTCGCCCAGGCCTCGGTGTTGGGGCCGGTGATCAGGATGCCAAAGGTGTCGCGCTCGGGCGCGCTGATCTGGCCGGAGGCAGAGTAGTTGTAGAACCACGGCACCCGGTTAAATAGCCAGACAAGGAAGAACTGCGCCGCCAGTGTCGCCACGGCGAGGTAGAAGCCTTTAATCCGCAAAGACGGCAGGCCGAAGAGCGCGCCGACCGCGGCGGTAATGCCGCCCGCCAGCAGGACATGGATGAACATGCTGACCTCGGGCATCGCCGTCATCAGCTTGTAGCATGCGTAAGCCCCCACCGCCATGAAACCGCCGGTACCGAGGCTCACCTGCCCGCAGTAGCCCACGAGGATGTTCAGCCCGATCGCCGCGATGGCGTAGATCAGAAACGGCAGGAACAACGAGTTGACCCAGTAGTCATTGACCATGAAGGGAATGACGAAGACCGCGACGAAAAGCACCAGATAGTAGCGGTACCGGTCGAACTTGATCGGGAAGGTCTGCTGGTCCTGGGCGTAGGACGTGTTGAAATCGCCCGCTTCACGATAGAACATTAGACTGATTTCCCTTCTGCGATCTTTGTGTCGTTGGATGCACAGCGGCGCATCATGCCTGTATCAAACCCGTTCAATGATCTTCTCCCCAAACAGGCCCTGCGGGCGGAAGACGAGGAACACGAGCGCCAGCATATAGGCGAACCAGTTCTCGGTCGCGCCGCCAAGGAAGGGGGCACCGATCAGGAACTCAAACAGCTTCTCGCCCACGCCGATGATCAGCCCGCCGACAATGGCGCCGGGGATCGAGGTGAAGCCGCCCAGCATCAGCACCGGCAGCGCCTTCAGCGCAATCAGCGAGAGCGAGAACTGCACGCCCGATTTGGCGCCCCACATGATGCCTGCCACCAGCGCCACGAAACCCGCCAGCGACCAGACCAAGATCCAGATGAAGTTGAGCGAGACCCCCACGGACAGCGCGGCCTGATGGTCGTCCGCCACGGCCCGCATCGCGCGGCCCTGTTTGGTGTATTGCGCGAACATCACCAGCCCAATCACAAGGATCGCGGCCACAATGGAGGCGACGATATCGAGGTTGTCGATAAAGAAGCCGTAGCCCGTCGCGTCGAAGGTGAATTCATCAATCCAGATGTTAATGCCCTGCGGCAGGCCGACATCGAGCGTCTTGATCTCAGACCCCCACATCAGGTCGCCCACGCCTTCAAGGAAATAGGCCAGACCGATGGTCGCCATGAACAGAATGATCGGCTCTTGCCCGACAAGGTAGCGGAACACGAAACGCTGCACGCAATAGGCCAGCACGATCATCACCACCATCGTCAGCACGATGGCGAGGAAGGCAGGAACATGCCAACCGAAGTGATGCACTTCGGTGCCCAAGATCGCATTGATCAGATGGCTAAAGGGCACCTGGCCGTCCATGATCCCCACCAGTGTCAGCGCAGCAAAAAGCGCCATAACACCTTGGGCATAGTTGAAAATACCCGAAGCCTTGTAGATCAGTACGAAGCCAAGCGCGACGAGCGCATAAAGCACCCCGGCCATCAGCCCGTTGAGAAAGACCTCAATTGTAAACGCCAGTTGCTCAGGCATCATTGGCCCTCCCCAAAGTCAGAACGGCAGTGTCATTGCGGGTGATCGTGCGGCGCTCAGTCATGGGCCACCCCGAGATAGGCGTCGATCACCTCTTGGTTGTTGCGCACCTCATCGGGCGAGCCATCACCGATCTTGCGGCCGTAATCCATCACCACGACGCGGTCGGAAAGGTCCATGACCACGCCCATGTCGTGCTCGATCAGCGCGATGGTAGTGCCGAATTCGTCGTTCACGTCGAGGATGAAGCGGGACATGTCCTCTTTTTCCTCGACGTTCATGCCGGCCATCGGTTCGTCCAACAGCAGGATCGTCGGCTCGGCGGCCAGCGCGCGGGCCAGCTCAACGCGTTTCTTCAAACCGTAGGGCAGACGCGCGACGGGCGTCTTGCGGATCGCCTGAATCTCCAGAAAGTCGATGACCTTCTCGGCGATCTCGCGGTTCTCGACCTCTTCGCGCTCGGCCTTGCCCTTCCACAAGGACTGCGCCAGCAGCCCCGATTTCATCTGCGTCAGACGGCCCGTCATCACGTTGTCGAGCACCGACATGCCTTCGAAAAGCGCGATGTTCTGGAAGGTCCGGGCGATGCCCTGCTGGGCGACCTGATAGGGCTTCATCGCCGGGCGGCGCGCGCCCTTGTACCAGACCTCGCCCTCCTGCGGGACATAAAAGCCGCTGATCACGTTGAGCATCGAGGACTTGCCCGCCCCGTTCGGCCCGATGATCGCGCGGATCTCGCCCTCGCGGATGTCGAAGGAAATGTCCTTGATCGCCTCCACGCCGCCAAAGCGCAGGGTGATGTTCTTCATCTCCATCACCGTCGGGCCGATGGTGCGGCCGTCGTCAGTGACATAGCTGTCAGCCTGATCTTTCACGCTGTCCCTTTCCATGGTTCCGGGCTGTCCGCCGCTCGCCTGCGCCACGCTCATTCCGCCGCCATCTTGTGGCTGGTCGGCTGCACGGCGGCATCGCGAATTTCGAGCGTCGCCTTGATCGAGCCCTTGCGGCCATCCTCATAGGTCACTTCCGTCTCGGTGCTGACCTTGTCGGAGCCGTCGTAAAGCGCCGTGATGATATCGGCGTATTTCTCTTCGATGATCTTGCGGCGCACCTTGCGGGTGCGTGTGAGTTCACCGTCGTCGGCGTCGAGTTCCTTGTGCAGCACGACAAAGCGATGCACCTGACAGCCCGAGAGCATCTCGTCCTCGGCGACCGAGCGGTTCACCTCCTCCACATGGCTCTGGATCGTGTCCATCACCTGCGGATGCCGCGCGAGTTCTTGGTAAGAGGCATAGCCAATGTTGTTGCGCTCGGCCCAGTTGCCCACCGCCGTGAGGTCGATGTTGATGAAAGCGGTGCATTCGCTGCGCTGATTGCCAAAAACCACAGTCTCAAGGATGTTGGGGAAGAACTTGAGCTTATTCTCCACATATTTCGGCGCAAAGAGCCGCCCATCGGCCATCTGGCCCACGTCCTTGGCGCGGTCGATGATCCGCAGGTGGCCCGAGCCCTCCTCAATAAAGCCCGCATCGCCCGTAGCGACCCAACCTTCCGGATCCTTGGTGTCGGCGGTGCTTTCGGGGTTCTTGTAGTATTCCACAAAGACACCCGGCGAGCGGTAGAAGACCTCGCCATTGTCCGCGATTTTCAACTCCACGCCGGGGCAGGTCACGCCCACGGTATCGCTGCGCACCTCGCCATCGGGCTGTGCGGTGATGAACACCGTCGCCTCGGTCTGGCCGTAGAGCTGCTTCAGGTTGATGCCGAGCGAGCGGTAGAAATCGAAAATCTCCGGGCCGATCGCCTCACCGGCGGTATAGCCCACGCGCACGCGGCTGAACCCCAGCGTGTTCTTCAGCGGGCCATAGATCATCAACTCGCCCAAGGCATATTTCGCGCGGTCCATGAACGACACCTTTTTGCCGTCCAGAATGGCAGGGCCGACCTTGCGGGCATGGGCCATGAAGGTATCGAACAGCCACTTCTTGAACCGGCTCGCGTCCTCCATACGGATCATAACGCTGGTCAGCTGCGTCTCGAACACCCGCGGCGGAGCGAAGTAATAGGTCGGCCCGATCTCGCGCAGGTCGACATGCATCGTGTCAGCGCTTTCGGGGCAGTTGGTGCAGAACCCGGTCCAGAGCGCTTGGCCCACGGAGAAGATGAAATCCCCAACCCATGCCATCGGCAGATAGGCGAGGATCTCGTCATTGCGTTTGAGGTTGTCGAATTCCGAAGACGACTTTGCCGTTTCGATCACGTTGCGATTGCTCAGCACCACGCCCTTGGGCTTGCCTGTGGTGCCCGAGGTGTAAAGCATCACGCCGGTCGAGTCGTAATTCAGCTTGGCCTGCCGCGCCTCCAACTCGGCGATGTGCTTCCCGCGGTTGGCGCGGCCCAGTTCCTGCACGGCGCTGTATTGGTCTAGCTTGGAGTGGTCGTATTTGCGCAGGCCCCGCGGGTCGAGATAGACCATCCGCTCAAAGTCGGGCAGCTGCGCCTGCACTTCGATGATCTTGTCGACCTGTTCCTGATCGCCAACCACGGCAATACGCGCGCCGCAGTGCCCCATGACATAGGCCATCTCTTCGGCGTTGGCGTCTTGGTAAAGCGGGACGGGGATGGCGCCGGCCATCTCTGCCGCGATCATTGCCCAATATAGATATGGTCGGTTACGCCCGATAACGGCGACGAAATCGCCCTCATCCAGTCCCAGTTCCAAAAATCCGAGCGCCAGCGCCTCAACCTCATCGCGGGTCTGCGACCAGGTCCAGCTTTGCCAGATCCCGTATTCCTTCTCCCGATAAGCGGGGGCGTTTGCGAATTCACTTGCGTTGCGATGCAACAGCGCCGGCACGGACTGAGGTCCGTCGGCACGCGTCAGCGGCTTAGCCAAATTGTCTTCCTCCCATGCCCGCCCTCCCCGGCGGGTTCGATCGCTTGTGCGATTCTGTGATCTCACAAGTGACGTTCTCTTTTTTGTGGAGGTCAACTTTTTCCTGATCTTTTCCAAATCCTAACGAATTGTTACAGCGCGATTTAGGTCTGTTGAGGGGGGCTTCATGCTGCAAGCTCTCCACCGCTCTTTGCCTTTCGCGCATGTGGTGCTAGCCCTATAGCAAAGGATGCCAATGCAGATCACCGATGACCAAACCAAAGCGCTGACCAATGCCGGTCTTAACCTGATCGCTCAGGCGCTGACCATCTATGACAGCAATCTGCGCCTAGCGGTCTGCAATGGGCCGTTCCAATCGATGTTCGATCTGCCCGATAAATTGGTCACCCCCGGCGCTCCCTTTGAAGATACGATCCGCCACCTTGCCGGAACCGGCGAATATGGTGAGGTCACGGATGTGGATGCCTTCGTGGCCGAGCGTGTCGAACAGGCGCAGGCCTTTGTGCCGCATTACATGGAGCGGACCCGCTCGAACGGGCGCACCATCAGCGTCGAAGGCTCCCCCCTGCCACAGGGCGGCTGGGTCACCGTCTATACCGACATCACCAATACCAAGCGACAAGAGGCGCTGCTGCGCGCGCGATCGGATGCGCTGAGCGATCAGGTGCTGTCCCATGCCGAACAGCTTGCCGCCAGCAACCGCAAACTCGAAGCGACGATCACTGCTTTGGAAGAAGCCAAGCGGCAAGTCACCGAAAGTGAGGCCCGCACACGTCTCACGACCGAGATGATGCCCGCCCATATTGCCCACGTGGATGCCAGTGGGCGCTATATCTATTCCAACCGACGGCTAAGCAGCGTCATGCCGGGGCGACCCAGCAACATTTACGGTCTGCATATCAGCGCCGCGCTCGGCGCGTCCTCTTATGAGCGCATCAAACCAGCCCTGACCCAAGCCTACGCAGGAAGCCCGGCGGTAATCGAGTTCACTCATGACGCATCTGCCCGCCGGATACGCGGTGCCTTCACTCCCGATGGGCGCGGTGGGGTTTATATCCTGTCGATGGACATCACCGAGGAAACGCAAACCCGCGTGGCCCTGCAACAAACGCTCAAACGCGAACTCGCCTCGCGAATGATCTCTGGCCTAGCGCATGATTTCTCGAACCTGTTGACGATCATTCTGGGGATGCAGTCGAAACTCGCCCGTCTGCCCGACATGCCGTCGCAAGCGGGCGAATTGGTCGAAGGCACGCTTGCAGCTGCGCGGCGCGGCGGGGCGCTGCTCAGCTCCATCGCAGATGTGACCGAACCCCGCGCCCTGCGCCCTGCGGCCACCGATATCGCCGACCTCCTGAACGAGCTTTCCACCCTCGCCGCCCCCACTCTGCCGCCGAAATGCGCACTGGTGGTGCGCAATGACGCGCCGGAGGGGTCGGTGCTGCTCGACAAAGGCCGGGTGCAGGATGCGCTTTTGAACCTCATCCTTAACGCGCGCGACGCCTGCGGTGCGCGTGGCACCATCACCCTGACTCAGCGGCTGGTGCATGACACTTGGGTCGAATGGGTGATCCACGACACCGGGCCGGGCTTTTCGCCCTCAGCGCTGGAGCGTGGGATCGAGCCGTTTTTCACCACCAAGGGCAGCGAGGGGTCGGGGCTGGGCCTGTCGATGGTGTACGACATGACCAAATCCGCAGGCGGCGATTTGCGACTGAGCAATGCGCCCGAGGGCGGCGCACAGATCAGCCTGCGCCTGCCCTACCGCGCCGCTGTGCCTGCCACGACGGGTCTGGTGCTGCTGGTCGAAGACACCACCGACATTCGCGCCGTGGTGCGCGACATGCTGATGGATCAGGGCCATTCGGTGATCGAGGCCACCAGCGCCGATGAGGCCACGGCCCTGATCGCTGATCTGCCCGACATCACTCTTGTCCTCTCGGACATACAACTCACTGGCGAAGGCACTGGCATCGACCTTGCCCGGCGCGTCGGCAGCAGCCTGCCACTGTTGCTGATGACCTCTCTGCCCGCCGATCACCCGCTGTTTGTCGAGGCGCAAACCCTCGCGCCGGTGCTGCGCAAACCCTTCGACGCCGACGCGCTTCTGTCGCTGATCGCCCCATTGAAAGCCACCGCCCCATGAGCCGTGATACCGCCCCGCGCCCGCTGGTCACCATTTTGGATGACGAACCCGAGATCCGTCAAATGCTGTCGGACACCCTAGAGGAAGCGGGCTTCGACACGCTCAGCTTTGGCCGCGCGCGGGCTTTCGAAGCCGCCTTGGCCACCCAAACCCCCGATGTCTGCCTTGTCGATCTCAGCCTGCCCGACACCGACGGTCTGACGCTGGTGCACCGGTTGGCGCTGGAGCAAGGCGCGATCGTGATCATCATCTCAGGCCGCGCACAGGTGCAAGACCGGGTGACCGGGTTGGAACTGGGGGCCGATGACTACATCATCAAACCCTTCGATCCTGCCGAAGTGGTCGCCCGCATTCGCGCCCGCCTGCGCAGCGCCAAACCGACGCCGCAGGCCGGCACCACCGCGCGTTTCAACGGCTGGACCGCGCATTTCGACCGCTATGTCTTGCAGGATGCGACAGGCACCGAGGTGACATTTTCTCACGCCGAAGGCGAGGTGCTGCGCCTTTTCCTAGACGCACCGAAACGCCTGATCAGCCGCGCGCAGATGCAAGAAAGCCTTGGCGGCGTCGCCTCGGAAAGCTTTGACCGGGCGATGGATGTGCGCATCTCGCGGTTGCGCACGAAGCTTGGCGAAGACCCGAAGAACCCGCAGTTGATCAAGACGATCTATGGCGCGGGCTATATCTTCCTCGGCGATGTGAACTGGGACTGACGGGCTCAAAGCGCCGCGACTGCCCGGCCCAGCACCTCGACCGCCGCGACCAGATCGTCTTCGGCTGTGTCCTCTTCGAAAGCATGGCTGATCCCGTTGATCGATGGTGCGAACAACATCGCCACGGGCATCAGCCGGGCCACATTGGTCGCGTCATGCAAAGCACCCGAGGGCATCTTGCGCCATTTGCCCGGCGCCACCGTCTCCGCCGCTCCGGCCAGCGCGTCGCGCAGCCGGGCATCCATCGCCACCGGCTCCAGCCCCAACATCGGACCAAAAGACAGCTCCATCCCGCGTGTCTGCGCCACCTCTTCGGCAGTCTCGCGGATGATCGCCTCCATCCGGGCCAGACGGTCGCTGTCGCCGTCCCGCCACTGCATGGAAAACACCGCCTTGCCCGGCACGATGGACGAGGCATTGGGGTGCAGGCTAACATGGCCAATCGTCCAGACGGTGCTGGGCGTCACCACATTGCGCAGCCGGTCATTAAGCAGGCTGTTGAAGGCGGATACCGCTTGAAAGGCATCCTTGCGCACCGCCATCGGTGTGGTGCCCGCGTGGTTCTGCTGGCCTTCAAAGGTCACCTTCATATCGCGAATACCGACGATATCGGTGACGACACCAATCTGCTCGCCACTGTCATCCAGCGTCGGCCCCTGTTCGATGTGTAGCTCGATATAGCCGGTGAACTGCGCGGGATCGACCGGGCCGGTCACCATGCCCGTCATCGCCTTGCGCGCCTCCGCCAAACTGACCCCAGCATGATCGGTGAAGCCGTCAGCATCCACCTGATCCAACGCGCCGGACCACACGGTCGAACCGGTGGTCACGCCAAAGCGCCCCTCTTCATCCTGAAAGGACACGACCGAGACCGCAGGGCCATCTGCTTCTCGCGCCGCGCGGGCAACTTCGAGTGCGGCGATCACGCCCAAGGCACCATCGAGCCAGCCGCCTTCGGGCTGGCTGTCGGAATGCGACCCCAGCAGGATCGACGGCCCTTCGGCCAGGCCAAAGAGGTTGCCCATGGCGTCGACCTCAACGGTCAGCCCCGCATCGCGCATCCGCTCGGCAAGCCATTCTCGCGCCTCGACATCGGCGGCGGAATAGGCCGGGCGCACCACGCCCTTGCCCACACCCGCAGCACCGATGGCGCGCAGATCGTGCAGGTCTTTCAAAAATCGGGCGGCATCAATCTTCATTCTTCAAAACTTTCCTTACTCGGCGGCGACGGGATCTTTCGCCGCCTCCACCCTAACGGCAGAGAACTTAAACTCCGGGATCTTGCCGTAGGGGTCAACCGCTGGATTTGTCAGGATATTCGCCGCCGCTTCAACATAGGCGAAGGGCAGAAAGACCATATCGGGTGCCACCGCGCGATCCTCGCGGGCCATGATCTCGATACTGCCGCGCTTGGTCGAAAGCCGCACATGCTCCCCCGGTGCCACGCCAAGGCGACGCAGGGTCGACGGGTGTAGCGAGCAATTCGCCTCCGGCTCCAGCCCGTCGAGCACTTTGGACCGCCGCGTCATCGACCCGGTATGCCAATGCTCCAACTGCCGCCCCGTGGTTAGGATCATCGGGTAGGCGTCATCTGGCGCGTCATCCGGCGCTACGATCGCGGCGGGGGTGAATTTGGCACGGCCTTCGGGACGCGGGAAACCCTCGCTAAAGACAATCGCCTGCCCGGGATCGCTTTCGCTGAGCGAGGGGTAGGTCACTGCATTCTCACGCGCCAAACGGTCCCATGTGATGTTGTCAAAGGACTTCATGTTCAGCTTCATCTCGGCAAAGACATCCGCCGGGCTTTCGTAGGACCAGCCAAGGCCCAGCCGCTTGGCAAGCTCCACCTCAATCCACCAATCCGCGCGCGCCTCACCGGGGGGCGACACCGCGGGGCGGCCCATTTGGACCTGTCGGTTGGTGTTGGTCACAGTGCCCGCCTTTTCGGCAAAGGCACTGGCGGGGAGGATCACATCGGCGTAATTCGCCGTTTCGGTCAGGAAAATGTCCTGCACCACCAGATGATCAAGCTTGGCAAGGGCCGCGCGGGCGTGGTCAACATCCGGGTCCGACATCGCCGGGTTTTCCCCCAGCACATACATCGCTTTGATGTCGCCCTCATGCACCGCGTCCATGATCTCGGTCACGGTCAGCCCCTTTTCGGCGCTGAAATCACCCGAGCCCCAGACCTCGGTAAAGGCGCTGCGCACGCCATCGTCGCCCACGGGCTGATAGTCGGGCAGGAACATCGGGATCAGCCCGGCATCAGATGCGCCCTGCACGTTGTTCTGCCCCCTCAGCGGGTGCAGCCCAGCGCCGGGACGGCCAATCTGACCAGTCATCAGCGCGAGGCTGATCAAACAGCGCGAATTGTCGGTGCCGTGGATGTGCTGGCTGACCCCCATGCCCCAAAAGATCATGCCCGCCTTGGCACGGGCAAAGGTCCGCGCCACATCGCGCAGCACCTCGGCCTCGATCCCGCAGATGGGGGCCATCTTCTCGGGGCTGAAGTCTTTCAGGTGCGCCTTCTCGGCCTCCCAATTCTCGGTATAGGCCGCGATATATTGTGCGTCATAGAGCCCTTCTTCGACGATCACATGCATGATCGCGTTGAGCATCGACACATCGGTGCCGGGGCGGAATTGCAGCATATGGCTGGCGAAACGCCGCAGCCCCTGCCCGCGCGGGTCCATCACGATCAGCTTGCCGCCGCGCTTGGTGAACTGCTTGAAATAGGTCGCGGCTACGGGGTGGTTCTCAACCGGGTTGGCCCCGATCACGATGGCCACATCGGCGTTCTCGATCTCGTTGAAGGTCGCCGTCACGGCACCCGAACCCACATTCTCCATCAGCGCCGCCACGGATGAGGCATGGCAGAGCCTCGTGCAGTGATCGACGTTGTTATGGCCAAAGCCCTGACGGATCATCTTTTGAAACAGATAGGCTTCTTCATTGGTGCATTTGGCGCTGCCGAAACCCGCCACTTCCCGGCCACGGCCCTTGAGCCCCTTGGCCGCAAAATCCAGCGCCTCGTCCCATGTGGCCTCGCGGAAAACCTCGCTCCAGTTGCCGGGATCGACATTCAGCCCCTTGGCGGGCGCATCGTCGCGGCGGATCAGCGGCTTGGTCAGACGATGATCGTGGTGGATGTAGTCAAAGCCAAAGCGCCCCTTAACGCAGAGCCGCCCTTCGTTGGCCGGGCCATTGATGCCTTCGACGTATTTGACCTTATTGTCCTTCACCTTGAGCGAAATCTGACAGCCGACGCCGCAGAAGGGACAGACGCTGGCGACCTCATCGTCGTAATCTGCTGAGTCACCTACCTGCGCTTCATCTACCACCGTGGCGGGCATCAGCGCGCCCGTTGGGCAAGCCTGCACACATTCCCCGCAGGCCACACAGGTCGACGCGCCCATGGGATCGTCGATGTCGAAAACCGGATAGGCATCATGCCCGCGCCCGGCCATGCCGATCACGTCGTTGACCTGCACCTCGCGGCAAGCACGAACGCAGAGGTTGCACTGGATACAGGCATCAAGGTTCACGCGCATCGCGACATGGCTGTCGTCCAACAGCGGAATTCGGTCCCGCTCAAGCTTGGGAAAACGGCTGCTTTCCACCCCGCTCAGCGCCGCCATGTCGCGCATATGGCTCGACTTGTCATGGGCCACGTCCTGCGCGGGCTGGTCGGCCAGCAACAGCTCCATCACCATCTTGCGCGCATTCTCGGCCCGCGCGTTGTTGGTCGTGACGACCATCCCCTCGGCAGGTTCGCGGATGCACGAAGCCGCCAGCACGCGCTCTCCTTCAATCTCAACCATACAGGCGCGGCAGTTGCCATCAGGGCGATAGCCGGGCGCGGGTTTGTGGCACAGATGCGGGATCTTCAGCCCCCGGCTATTGGCCACTTCCCAGATGGTCATGCCAGTCTCGGCCTCGACGGTCTGACCATCAAGCGTGAATGTGATCCTCTCGGCCATGGCTGCCCCTCCCACTGGCTATGCCCAAACTATAAGCAAAACTAATCCATTGTCAGGGGCCAATCCCGACACCCCGTCACGGATAAACGCCGCCACAGCGCATTGGATTGTATGGCCCGACAAGCTGCCCTATCACTGGGGCGAACAGTGAAAGCCCTTTGATGTCCCACATTACTTTGATCCGCCACGGCCAAGCCAATTCCACCGCCAAGGACGAGTTGAGCTATGATCAACTCAGCCCGCTTGGTCATGAGCAGGCCGCGTGGCTGGGGGAGCATCTGCGCCACAGCGAAACCTATCACACCCGCCTCTATACTGGCACGCTGACCCGCCATATCGAGACGGCAGAGGGCATGAATACCGGGCTGGAACCCATTCGCGATGCGCGGTTGAATGAATTGGAATATTTCACTCTCGCCAATCTGATGGAGCAACAGCACAAGGTGCCCTTCCCCCGCGAAGGGGAGTTTGTGCACCACCTGCCGCAAGTCTTTGACTATTGGAAGGCGGGCAAACTTGCCGACACGCCAGAGACCTACGAATCCTTTGAGACCCGCGTGCAATCGGCATTGGCCGAGATCGCCGAGGGCGAAGGCCCGGCGCTGGTGGTAACCTCGGGCGGGCTGATCTCTCTGGCGATGGCGCAGGCCATGGGCGTGGGCATCCCGGCGATGGCACGTTTGGCGCTGGCGATTATGCATACCTCGATGCACCGGCTCTTTCCCATCGGCGGGCATTGGTCGCCGGTGCTGTTCAACGCCGTGCCGCATCTTGACCGGCCCGACCGACGCCTTGCACAAACGCATATCTGATCTCTGTCTTGAAAGGCCCTGCCATGCTGAAACTTCATTACGCGCCCGGCACAATCGCTGTGGCTGTGGCCCTCGCCCTCGAAGAAGCCGGTCTGCCCTATGAGCCGGTGAATGTCGATTTCGCCACCGCCGAACAGACTGCGGCGCCCTATCTGGCGCTGAACCCCAAGGGTCGCGTGCCGACCCTTGTGACCGAAGCGGGCACCACCCTGACCGAAACCGGTGCGTTGTTAGATTACATCGCGGCCCGCGCGCCCGATGCAGCGCTAATTCCCAGTGACCCCGAGGCCGCCGCACATATGCGCGGGGTGATGTATTACCTCGCCTCGACCATGCATGTGGCACACGCCCATAAGATGCGCGGCCAGCGTTGGGCCGATCAGCAATCCAGCTTTGATGACATGAAGGCCAAGGTGCCGCAGACCATGGCAGATTGCGCGGCTTATGTCGAAAACCACGCATTTCTAGGCGATTACGTCGCGGGCAGTCAGCTTTCGCTGGCCGATCCCTATCTGTTTGTCGTGTCGGGTTGGCTCAAGGGCGATGGGGTCGACCGCAGCAATTTCCCCCGGCTTGACGCTTTCGCCGCCCGCATGGAAGACCGCGCCAGCGTCAAAACCATCCGCGCCAAAGGAATGCTGACATGACCCATCTGTGGCTCCGCGCCGAGCAGCGCACCAATGAGACCCGCACCGGGCTAACACCCGAAGGGGCCGCCCAGTTGATCGCTGCGGGCATGAAAGTCAGCGTCGAAGACAGCGACAGCCGCGTGATCCCCACCGCCGCTTATGCTGAGGCGGGCTGTGTGATCGTCCCCGCGCACAGCTGGCCCGACGCGCCCCGCGATGCCGTGATTTTTGGCCTAAAGGAACTGCCCGAAGACGGGACGCCCCTGCCGCATACGCACATCATGTTCGGCCATGCCTACAAGGGCCAATCCTCAGGTCGGACGCTGTTGGAACGGTTCAAGGCCGGTGGCGGAACGTTGCTGGATCTGGAGTATCTGACCGATGACACTGGCCGCCGCGTCGCCGCCTTTGGCTATTGGGCGGGTTTTGCCGGGGCTGCGGTTTCTGTCAAATGCCGCATCGCACAATTGCGTGGCGAAACCTGTGGCCCGGTGCAGCCCTACCCCGACGCCGAAGCCTTAAAGGCGGCGCTGGCCGAGGATCTCGCGCAGGTAGATGCGAGCGGAGACCGCGCATTGGTAATCGGCGCTTTGGGTCGCGTGGGGCGCGGGGCGAGCGATCTTTGCGAGGCTCTGGGCATCCCCGTCACCGGCTGGGACATGACTGAGACCGCACATGGCGGGCCGTTCCCCGAGATCCTAGAGCACGCCTATTTCTTTAACTGCATCCTTGCTGGACCCGAAACTCCGGCCTTTGTTCGCCCCGACGCACCCAAATCCGACCGCGCCTTGCGAGTTATCGGCGACATTGCTTGCGACCCGGACAGCGCGTTCAACCCTGTGCAGGTCTACGACCGCGCCACGACGTGGGAGATACCCGCCCTCCGCGTGCATGACGATCCACCACTGGATATCATGGCAATCGACAATCTGCCCTCAATGCTGCCGCGCGAAAGCTCTGAGGATTTTGCAGGGCAGTTGCTACCGACCCTGCGGGCCCTGCCTGAGACGGACAATGCCGTCTGGCAACGCGCGCGCGATTTGTTTCAGCAGCACAACGCCGAGGTCTGACGTCAGGAAAAGAACCGGTAATAAAGCCAATCAGGCAGGAACCGCCCCAAACGGAACAGCAGCGAGAACCCGTAGGGGAAATCCAGTTTGAAACTGTCGCTGTTCATATGTTCATAGACCCGCCACGCGGCGTCTTCCGGCTCCATCAAAAAGGGCATTTTAAAGTCGTTCTTGTCGGTCAGCTGGGTCTTGATAAAACCGGGATTGATGACTTGAACCTGCACGCCTGTCTTGCGCAGGTCGGCGTGCATACACTCTGCCAATGACAGTGTCGCAGCCTTAGACGCCGTATAGCCGATGGAGCCGGGCAGCCCGCGATAGGCAGTGAGGCTAGAGGTAATGACGATATGCCCCCGATCGCGGGCGACCATTTCCGGCACCACCTGCCCCAAGACCCGCATCAGTCCGGTAAAGTTCACATCGGCCATGGTGACAGCATGATTAGCCTCCCACGCCTTCGCGCCAAAGGGCCAATAGGCACCTGCTAAATAGACCAACCCGTCAATCGGCCCGACTTCTTTGGCCGCTGCGGCTACATCGGCGTCATCGGTCACATCCATGACCCGCACCCGCGACCGCCCGGGCAGGGCTTGCGCCAGTTCGGTCAGCTTGTCTTCTGAACGGGCCGAAAGGATCACCTCTGCCCCGGTGCGGCTAAGTTGATGCGCAAGCGCTGCGCCCAGCCCGTCGCTGGCCCCTACCAGCCAATAGGTCTTGCCTTGCCAGTCTTTCATTGTTCCTCCGACGGTCGCAATGTGGCGACCAATTCTGCTACTTTCACGCCGAACTTACGAAACTGACTACGGTTCACGATGGTGCCATCGGGCGTCAGATACATCCAATCAACGGTCTTCAAAACATGGCTTCCCAGCTCTTCGGGCAGGCGAATGCGATAACGTAGTTGCAATGTTGGCCCCGACTGAACGCCTACCCCCTCTCCCACCACATCGGGGGCGGTCGAAGTGAAATTGCCGTTCTTACCCAAGGTCACGGTCCATTCCCGCTCCTGTCGCGAGCCGTCATTATAGCGGAACGTCTCGGCCACGGTGGCCACGTCGCCGTCCCATGATACATCGAAATTGGCGGTAAAGCTGCTAGTGACCCGACCAAGGGGGCCGAATATCACACCTTCGCAGATCATCTTGTCACGCAAGTGCAGACGCAGGTCGAACACTGGGAAGGCATCTACATAATCACTCGGCGACTGTCCGTGAAACTCTCCCAATCGGCGGCGCAGGAAGGTGAGCAATAGACCAAGGGTCAGCCCGACAGCGATAAAGATCAGCGGCTCTGTCACGGTTTCTCCACGTCATTGGTACTGGCAAGCAGAGCGATCGCCAGCAATTTCAAAGCGCAAGGTACACCAGCATAGAACCAGATCAACAGAGAGATGGATGCCTCGGAACTATCACCCGCTCCGTTCTGCAACCCCACGCGTTCTAAAGTTGGAAGTAGAGCAACGGCAGCGAATGCCAAGGTCAATTTGGACACGAAAGACCAAAGGCCAAAACCCTCAGCCGCCGAAGGGGAAATTTGTGACATGCGCGTGGCGAACATGGCGGGCAGCAGCGTCAAATCGGCACCCAGCACGGCACCGGACGCCAGACAGACAACCGCAAAAAGCGCCACATCCCCCGGCCCCAACAGCAGCGCTCCGCCAAAGGCCATGATACCCAAGGCCATAGCGATCAACAGAACGCGTCGCGCCCCGTGGCGTTCGGCCCACATCCCCCAAAGCGGGGCAGCGCCCGCAGCCGCAAGAAAGAACAGCAGCAGCAGCGGCCCTTCCCATCCTGGCGCATCGAGGGCCAGTTCGACGTAGAACAAAAACAAGGTTGAGGTGACGGCAACCGGGGCCGCGTTAACCAGCGCGATCAACAACAACCGCCGCGCCTGTGCATCTCGCAATACCGTGCCAAACCCGCTGGCCAGCGGCAGCCCCGCCGCACGCCATTCGCCGCGCATCGCAGCCCCGGCCCAAAGCGCCAGAACGGCAAAACCGACAGCGAAGCCAGCAAAAGGTCGGTCAAACGCCAATCCCAGCAACAAGGGCGCCACAGAGGCCACGCAGACACCCAAAAGCGCCCCTGTTTCGCGCCAGCGCGCCAATGCCAGATGCCCCGCGCCCGGCAGCGCATCCGCCTTGGCAACCCCTTGGGCGTAGAAACAGATGGTCAGGAAGCTGAAAGAAGAGAACACCAGCGTCAGCATCAACGCGAACCAGAGCACCGGGGCCACAGGGGCCGGCACGGCAAAAAGCCCCAGCATCGCCAGCGCCATTACCGTGGCGGCCACCGCCACTGCCGCAGCCCGCCGGGCGCGCAGCACTTGGGCCAGCCAACCAAGCGCCGGGTCTTGCACGACGTCCAACAGTCTTAGCCCGAAAAGCACCGAACCAAGCGCGGTGAGCGAGACGCCATATTCATCGACGTAGAATTTCGGCGCGTGAATATAGATCGGCAGCCCCGCCGATGCGAGCAGTGCCGCAAATAGCGCATAGGCGGGCAAACGGGCCGCACGCGCCCTCATCTGCCGCCTACGCCATGGGCGCTGTCGCAAGAGACCTCAATGTCAGGCGCGTCAGGCCGCCCGCGAAATGCGGCGCGTTTGAGCCAGAGCTTCAGCGCCTGCCAATGGATCAAGGCGAGCACCCGCCGCGCCCCAAAGGGGCGGCGCAGCAGTGACCACATGATGCGGCCATTGGTCAACGGCGCACGCGGGCCGGTCAACGTGGCGATCAACCCATTCTCGCCATCGGTAAAATCAATCCAAACGCCGATCCGCTCGGCGGTGATATCAAAGCGGAAGACATAACCGCCTGAAACGTCCTGAAAGGGTGAGACATGCATGAGTTTAGCCGCCTTCAGCCGATCCTCAGGCAGAATAGGCCGCAGGTCAGGGTTATGGCAGAGATAGGAATGTCGGTCGCCGTAAGTATTCGTGACTTCGGCAATCACAGCGATCAACGGGCCGTCGGCCCTGCGGCAAAGCCAAAAGCTGACCGGGTTAAACCCATGCCGCAAGACGCGCGGTTGCGCCAAAAGTTCGATCTGGGCCACGCCAGTAATCTCATGCGCTAATAACACCTCACGCACCCACGCGGCGCCACGCCCCTGCCCCGGCGCACCGCCGTGGTCCCTGTCTTGCAGGCTGGTCACCCCCGCGCCATTGCGGGTGAAAAGCGCAGGCGTGATCAGATCGTCTGCTTCGGCATCGCAAAGCACATAGTCCACCGAATAGCGAAAACGGTTTTCTACCGCGCCCTTGCGACCATGAAAGGTTTGCCCCCTGATATGATCAACGCGCAGCGTCACTCTGCGGCCAATGGCGCCGCCCGCGCGGCCTGCATCCGCTCGACCACATCCACCGCACTGGCCAGCCCGTCTTCGTGGAAACCATGGCGCATCCAAGCACCGCAGAACCATGTGTTGTGGCTGCCATTGAACGCGCGCACCTCGTCCTGCGCGGCCAAGGCGGCAAGGTCATATACTGGATGGCGCAGTGTCACTTGATCGTAAATTAACTCTTCGCGGATCGTCCGCTTGGTGTTGAGCGTCACAAAATGCGGATCGTCCTGCGGGATCGGCTGTAGCGAGTTCATCCAATAGGTCAGATCAATCCGGTCGGATTTCTGCCCACGGTCTTCGGTATAAACCCATGACGCCCAGGTAGAGCGGCGCTTTGGCATGATGCTGGCGTCGGCGTGCAGGATGATATCATTCGGCTGATAGCCAATCGCGCCAAGCGCCCGCTGCTCGGCCTCGGTCGGATCGGCGAGCATTTTTAGCGTGTCATCGGAATGGGTCGCAAAGATCACCTCGTCAAACGCCTCCCACTCACCGCCCCAAGCGCGAACCTCGGCCCCCTGCGGCGTGCGGCGCACGGCCTCAACCGGACAATCGATGCGCAGGTCAACGCCATTGGCGCGCAAGGCATTCTCCAATCGTTCAACATACTGCCGCGAGCCGCCCTTGACCGTGTACCACTGATGCTGGCCGGAATAGTTCAGCAGCGCATGGTTTTCGAAAAAGTTGACCATGGCATGGGCTGGAAAATCCATGATCTTCTCAGTCGGGGTCGACCAGATCGCGCCGGAAAGCGGTGAAAGATAAAAGTCACGGAAGTATTGCCCGGTGCCAAGCCGGTCGAGGAACTCGGCAATCGTCATCGACGGATCGCGCGAGACAGCCAGAGCGTTTTTGTTGAAATGTACGATATCGCGTAGCATCCGCAGGAAGGGCGGGCTGAACATATTGCGTTTCTGAGCAAAGACCGCGTTAAAATTGGTCAGCGCATATTCCAGCCGCCCACCGTCAATCGACGCGCCGAAGCTCATGTTCGACGGCACAACGGGCACGTCCAACTCCGCAAAAAGCGCCGCAAGATGCGGATAGTTGGCATAGTTGAACACGATAAACCCGGTATCCACCGGCTGATCGCCATTCTTGCCCGCCATCACCGTGCGCGCATGGCCACCGATTTTGGCTCCCGCCTCAAACAGGGTCACGCGGTCGGTCGGCGCCAGCATATGCGCCGCCCCCATACCAGAGATTCCCCCGCCAATCACAGCCACCCGCCGTCCGAGGGGGTGCTGAGGGTCAGTGGCGTCGTTCATAGCTTCAAAAGGCATAGGGGTCCTGCTTTGCTCCGGGACTTTGGATATGGGGCACACACGGAGAAAGGGGAGTTAAAGTTTCAATGTGCCGCAGATTTTGTTGAGGAGTTTCGCAGGCCAAATCTGGCGCGTACAGGTTTTCAAAAGCAGAGGCTATTCCAGCAGGCTGTCGAGCGCCGCTTGCCCGCGGCTTAGCTGCCCCAGATAACTTTCGGTATCGATATTCGCCCCACAGACGATCACCCCCACACGCCGCCCGGCCAGTTGCGCACGCAGGGGCCCGAGCGCCCCGGCCATCGCGGCCCCGGCGGCAGGCTCTACCGCCAATTTCGCGGCCTGTTGCAGCACCACCATCCCGGCGCAGATCGCATCGTCGCTGACCGTCACCACATCATCGACATAGACCGCACAAAGCGCATGGCCAAAGGGCAGCGCCATCGGCGGGCCAAGACTGTCGGCGATGGTATCGACCTCAGGGATGGTCACGGGCGCGCCAGAGGCGAGGCTTCGCGACATGCTGTCGGCGCCTGTCGGTTCCACGCCGTACACCCGACAAGCGGGGTTGATTGCCTTGACCGCGGCGGCCACACCGCTGATCAGCCCGCCACCGCCAACAGAAACGACGACCGCGTCCAAATCCGCCACCTGCGCCATCAGTTCCAGCCCCACCGCGGCGGTGCCGAGCGACGTGTGCAGCCCCTCGAAAGGGTGGATAAAAAACCGCCCCTCGTCACGCACCAGCCGCTCTGCCTCGGCAAAGGTCTCTTGCCCGGCGGGTTTCATGATGACCTCGGCCCCGGTGGCGCGGGCGAGGGCTACGCGGAAGGGGTTGGCGTTGTCCTGCATCACGACCTTGGCGCTGATGCCCAACTTGGCCGCGGCCCAGCCAGCAGCGATGGCGTGGTTGCCAGCGCTTGCCGCCGTGATGCCGCGTCCGCGGGTGTCATCATCAAGCTGCCGCGCAACCGACAGCGCGCCACGGGCCTTGAAGGTGCCGGTATGCTGAAAACACTCCAGCTTGAGCGCAACCTGTGCGCCGCCCAGCACATCATCGACCATGGGGGAGGAGAGCGTCACCACCGGTGTTTGCACGATATCGCTCCGCAACGCGGCGGCCCGCGCCTGCATCGCCTCCAGCGTCATCCCGGTAATGTCCACGTCGTTCATTCAGCCGTTCCCTTCGGGTGTCCTTAGGGGAACAATAGCTTCGGATTTGTCTTCTGCCAGTTCTTCAAAGTCGAAATTATGCAAGCGGCCCGCGCGTTTGGCGGCTTTTTCGCTGCTGACTTTGATCTCTTCGACATCGCGCCGCGCTTGGCTGAAATGCCGATCAAGGTTGCCGACACGCATCGCCAGACGCTCAACATCCTTGTTCAGATTGCCCAACTCCTTGCGGATCGCGCCTGCCTGTTCGCGCATACGCGCATCTTTCAAAATCGCGCGCATGGTGTTGAGCGTGGCCATGCAGGTGGTTGGGCTGACGATCCATACGCGCTTTTCAAACCCCTCGCGCACCAGTTCGGGAAAGTTGGCGTGCAACTCGGCATAGACCGCTTCGGAGGGCAGGAACATCAATGCGCCCTCAGCCGTCTCGCCCTCCAGAATATATTTATCGGCGATGGCGTTCAGGTGCACCCGTACGGCGGTTTTCATCTGCTGTGCCGCGGCGCGGGTCTCCGCTTCGGTCTTGGCGCGGCGCAGGGCCTCATAGGCCTCTAGCGGGAATTTGCTGTCGATCACGATCGGGCCGGGTGGGTTGGGCAGATGGATCAGGCAATCGGGCCGCTTGCCGTTGCTGAGCGTGGCTTGCAGGGAGTAGCTGTCCGAGGGCAGCGCTTTCGACACGATATCGCGCAGTTGGATTTCACCAAAGGATCCGCGCGTTTGCTTGTTGCTTAGGATGTCTTGGAGCGACAGCACATCGCCCGAGAGCTTGGTGATATTATCCTGCGCCTTGTCGATGGAAGCCAGCCGCTCCTGTAACTGCGTCAGGCTGGTCGTCGTGCGCTTGGACGAGCCGTGCAGCGTTTCGGTCACGCGCTGCTGCATCTCGGCCAGTGACCGAGCCGAGCGGGCAGCGTTGTCGGCCAAGCGGTCCTGCATCTGCTGTTGCACATGCGCTAGCCGCGCCTCCATGCTTTGCATCATCTGCGCTTGGGTATTGCTTTGTGTGTCCGAGACCATCTGCAACCCGCCGCGCAACTGCTCCTGCCCCTGCCCCAACTGCTGCACATGCCCCCCAAGCACGCGCATCTGCTGCGCCAAGGGTGCGGCCACACGGGCCGAACGGCCAGCGGCGCGCACCGCCATGATCAGCAAGATAACGATGAGCAACAGCAACCCGGCCCCGGCAATAGCGGCCAGCGTCACAGGGTCAGACAGGTTCAACGTCGTGCCGCCAAGTTCCATCAAGTGCGCCCGAAAAGCCGTTCGATGTCGGCGAGTTTAAGTTCAACGTAGGTGGGCCGCCCGTGGTTGCACTGGCCGGAATGCGGGGTCGCCTCCATCTCACGCAAGAGCGCGTTCATCTCTTCGGCGCGCATCCAGCGGCCTGAACGGATCGAGCCGTGACAGGCCACGCGGCTCAGGATCGCTTCGATCTTGGCCTGCACGATGTTGCTGCTGTCGCCATCGTCCAACTCGTCCAACACATCGAGGATTAGGGCACGCGCGTTCACGGTGCCAAGGATCGCAGGTGTCTCGCGTACGGCGATGGCACTGCCGCCGAAGGCTTCGATGCCAAGGCCAAGTTTCGCCAGTTCGTCTGCCAGTTCCAACAACCGCGCGCAATCATTCGCGGAAAGCTCAACGATTTCCGGGATCAACAGCGCTTGGGCCGCGACGCCGTTGGCTTCCATCTGGCGCTTCAGCTTCTCGTAAACCAACCGCTCATGCGCGGCGTGTTGGTCGACGATGACCATGCCATTGGCGGTTTGGGCAATGATGTAATTTTCATGCACCTGCCCCCGCGCAGTGCCGAGTGGATAGTCGGGTGCGGGCGTCGCCTCCTCGCCCTCGGGCGCGGCATTGAACGGCGCGGGCACTTCGGGCATCGGCGCGCTTTCCACACGGCCCCAGACGCCTGCAGTTTCGGCAAAGCCAGGCGCCTGCGCCTCATAGGCCGCTTGGCGTGCGGCAGGGCTGGGGCGTTCCATACCCGCGCGGTCCATCTGGTAGACCCGCGCGCCCTGCGGTTCGGGCTGCATCGCGCCCAAAGTCGCCTGTGCCACGGTTGTCGAAGCGCGGTGGCCCGCCTCGGCCAGCGCATGGCGCAAGGCCGAGACGATCAGCCCCCGCGCCAAACCGGGATCGCGGAACCGCACCTCGGATTTCGCCGGGTGCACGTTCACATCGACCAGCGTTGGTGGACATTCGACAAACAACGCGGCCGCCGGGTGGCGGTCTCGGCTGAGGAAATCGAAGTACGCGCCGCGCAGCGCACCGGTCAGCAGTTTGTCCCGCACCGGGCGGCCATTCACGAAGAGATACTGCGCCACCGCAGAGCCACGCGAGTAGGTCGGCAGCGCGGCGAACCCCGTCAGATGCAGCCCCTCGCGCATCGCGTCGATGGGCAGCGCATTCTCGGCAAACTCCCGGCCCAGCACCTGCGCCAAACGGCCGTGCAGCGCCTCGAACAGATCGCCTTGCTCAGCCTCGGCGCGGAACACATCGCGGCCCTTTCCGTCGCCCGACACATCGCGCAGCACGAAGCGCACGAAGGGTTCGGCCATGGCCAGCCGCTTAATGACATCGCCAATCGCCTGCGCCTCTGCCCGGTCCGTGCGCAGGAACTTGAGCCGCGCAGGCGTGGCAAAGAACAGATCGCGCAGGGTCACGATGGTGCCGCTGTTCAGCGCCGCCGGGCGCACCTCGCCCATGCGGCCCCCGTCGACGGTGATCTCGGCCCCATCAAAGCCCGACGCTCGGCTGGTGATCGTCAGCCGCCCGACAGCACCGAGGGACGGTAACGCCTCCCCCCGAAACCCGAAAGTGTGGATATCAAGCAGGTCAGAGCCGTCGATTTTGGAGGTCGCGTGGCGCGACAAGGCCAGCGCCAGATCCTCAGGCGCGATGCCGCAGCCATCGTCGGTCACGCGGATCATCGTCTTGCCACCGTCGGCATATTCCACGGTGATGCGCCGCGCGCCCGCGTCGATGGCGTTTTCGACCAGTTCCTTTACCGCAGAGGCGGGGCGTTCGACCACCTCGCCCGCAGCGATGCGGTTGATCGCGGAATCGTCCAACTGGCGGATGACGGGGCGGTTTTCGCTTATATTGGGGGTCGGGCTTGGCATACCGCAAGACCTAGCATGGGCCATTCCGATTCTGCCAGTTCGGATTGCGTCTATCAGAGTGGGAAGACAGAGTCAGCGGACCGCCGCCAAGACTGGGGCGATCCGCTTCTGGGTCGGCTACTCGGCGCGCTGGTGCTTTTGTTATTCCGGTCTTATCAGCGCGGCGGGCGACCCGGGTACAAGTCGTCTCCGAAGGAGCTTGCACCCTGTATAGACGCAGGACGAATCACAGGTCAAAGCAAAATCGAATCGGTAGGTCAAAAAACGAATCGGTGCGATTCGATTAGGCAGCGGGTGCTGCGGCACCTCTTTGTCGATGTGGCCCCATTAACGCCGCTAGCCCAAGGACCACACCCGAGACCGTGGCGATCATCCCCGCCGCGGACACCGAATCCCGCATGCCAATCCACAGCGGCCCGTACCCCGCCAACACATAACCCAATATAGCGGCCAAAGTTGCGAACAACACCGACCATGCAATCTGATGCTCTAGCCGATTGGTCATCATCCGCGCGGCGGCGGGAGGACAGATGAACATGGCGATGACAATGATACTGCCCACCGCGTCAAAGGCAGCCACAGCGGCAATCGCTGCGACGATCACCAGCCCGAGGCCCAGTGGCCCGGTCTTCATACCGATAGTGCGGGCGAACCCTTCATCGAAGGTGCTGATCTTCAACGGTCGCCAGAACAGCGTGGTGAAAAGCGCCACGAACAGCAGCGTCACCGCCATACGCGGCAGCTCCACCGGGACAGTCGCCAGCGCTTCGGGGTCGAACAAAGACGCCCAGCCGGTCGCATCCAGCCAGATCAGGCTCTCAAGATTGCCGTAAAGCGCATGTTCCACGTCCAGATGCACATTGCTGGTGTCCGATTGCTCAAGCAGCAGCACACCGCCCGCGAACATCGCGGTAAAGACCACGCCCATGGCTGCGCCAGATTCGATCTTGCCCAAACGCCGCACGCCTTCAATGGCCAGTACCGCGACCAACGCAGCACCCGCAGCGCCCAGTAGCATCGGCCAGGTGCTGACCACGCCGGTCAGCAGAAACGCCACGACGATCCCCGGCAGCACCACATGGCTGATCGCATCGCCGATCAGCGCTTGGCGGCGCAGGACAAGGAAGTTCCCCGGCAAGGCGCAGGCCACGGCGACGAAGATGCCGGTCAACATCGGCACCAACGACAGGGGGACAAATTCAGAACCGTTCATGCCATCACCCCGCCGCGCATGTCGATGCGGCTGTCAATTTCGCGAATTTGGTCGGCGGTCAGCACCGTCTCAATCGGGGTCAGACCGTCATATTGCTGGGCCGCCGCCTCATAGGCCGGATCGCGGCGGATCAACTGCCAGCGGGTTTCGTCCCGCAGCGCCTTGGCGGCGCGACCCCGACCTGCTTTGGTGGCGACCCCATCGGGCAGCGCATAGCCTTCGGCACGCAGCAGGCGCAGGGTCAGTTGTTCGTAGATCGGTTGTCCATGGGCAAGCGCCAGCAGCCCCTGCCGCAGATGCACCCGGCGCTGATACCGGCGGTGACGCAGCAAAGCCGTAAGCGCGCCGCGCCCCGGGGCCAGCAGCAGCGACAGTGCAAAAAGCGCAAAGCCCACCAACACGATGATCGGCCCCGTCGGCAGGTTCGGCTGGGCCGCCGACAGCGCCGCGCCGATATAGGCCGCGATACCGCCAAGCGCGCCGGAGATCAGCACCACATGATCGGTCCGCTCGCTCCAAAACCGGGCGGTGACGGGCGGGATGATCAAGAGCGCGACAATTAGGATCAGCCCGACGATCTTGAGCCCCACCACGGTCACCGCCAGCACCAGCCCCATCATCGCCAGATCGGTGCGCGGGACGTTCTGGCCGATGGCGGTGCCATATTCGGGATCGAACGACGCCAATGTCAGCGGACGCCGAAGCAGCAGCACCAGCGCCAGCGTCAGCGCCGCGGCCACCGCAATGATCAGCGCATCGTTGCGCAGCATCCCGGCGGTGGAGCCCAAAAGGAAATCCTCCAGCCCCGCCTGTCGTCCGGCGCTCATGGTCTGGATCACCGTGAGTAAGACGATGCCGAGCCCAAAGAACACCGACAGGACCGAGCCAATCGCCGCATCTTCGGCCAGACGTGTGCGGTTGCTGAGCCATGAGACCAAGAGCAGCCCCGCCGCCGCAGACAAGGCCGCGCCCAGCAGCAGGCCAATCAGGTTGCGCCCGTCCCCGCCAAACGCGACCATTACCATAAAGGCCAGCGCCACACCTGGCAGCGTCGCATGGGAGATCGCGTCGCTGACTAGCGCCCGTTTGCGCAGGAATAGAAAAGTGCCGCCAACGCCCGCAGCCATGCCCAAAAGCGTGGCCCCCAGTGTCACCAGCGTGGCGTTATAGCCCAGTTGCAGCGTCAGCGCTTCCCAGATCATGACAGTTGCAACGCATCCATCTGCGCGCCTGCCAAGCGACCGCCATAGGCGTCTTGCAGGTGGTTGGCTTGGAATACCTCTTCGACGCTGCCTTCTGCGACGCGGTGGGTATTGATCAGAAACACATTGTCGAAATACTCGGCCACGGTCGATAGGTCATGGTGAACCGCCACTACCGTTTTGCCTGCGTCCCGCAGAGATTTCAGCACGGCGATGATCGCCTTTTCAGTTGCCGCATCGACCCCGGCAAAGGGTTCGTCCAGCAGATAGAGGTCTGCATCCTGCGCCAAAGCACGGGCAAGAAACACCCGCTGTTGCTGGCCGCCCGACAGCTGGCCGATCTGACGGGTGGCGAAATCCTCCATCCCGACGCGGGCCAGACAATCGGTGGCGCGGGCGCGGTGCACAGGGCGGATGCGGCCCAGCAGGCCCAACTGCGGGTAAAGACCCATCAGCACCACATCGATCACGCGGGTCGGAAAATCCCAATCCACGCTGGCACGCTGCGGCACATAGGCGATGCGGTGGCGTTGTTCGGCCACCGGCTTGCCATAGACGGTGGCGGTGCCCGCCAGCGGCGTCAGAATACCCAAAGCCGCTTTGAGCAAAGTCGACTTGCCCGCGCCATTAGGGCCGATGATCGCGGTCATCTTGCCCGGCTCAACGGTCATATCCACCGAAAAGACCGCAGGTTTCTGCCCGTAAGAGACGGTCATGCCACGCACGGCAAGCGGGCTGTCGGTGCGCGACATGGGCGCGGCGTCACGGCTGCTGGCAAGTTCAAGTGTCATGGATCAGCTTTCCTGTGCCAGTTTGCCGTTCATCCCGCCAGCATCAACAGACGCGCCAAGCGCGCGGGCGATAGTGGTAACGTTATGATCAATCATACCGATATAAGTACCCTCATAGCTGTCGGGTTCCCCCATGGCGTCACTATAGAGCGATCCGCCGATCACGACCTCATGACCGCGCGCCGCAGCGCCTTCGACCAGCGCGCGCATGTTGCGGTCAGAGACCGATGTCTCGACAAAGACTGCACCGATTTCGCGGTCGACCAGTTCATCGACCAACGCAGAGATGCGGTTCAACCCCGCCTCGCTGTTGGTCGAGATGCCCTGAATGCCGATCACCTCGAACCCGAAAGCGCGTCCGAAATAGCTGAACGCATCATGCGCTGTGACCAAGACGCGCTGGCTTTCAGGCACCTGCGCCACGGTCTCGGCGGCATAGATGGCCAATTGTTCCAGCTCGGCGCGGTAGGTGGCTGCGTTCTGTGCGAACATCTCGGCCCCTGCGGGTTGGGCCTCGGTCAGGGCGCGGGTTACCTCATCAACCACGGCGATCCATGTTTTCGGGTCCATCCAGACGTGGGGGTCATAACGGCCCTCGTAATCCGGGTGGCTGAGCAGATCTTCCTTGGGCAGCGCATCGGCCACGGCAACCACGGCGCGTTTGCGGCCCAGATCCTCGAAAAACCGTTCCATCTGCGCCTCAAGGTAGAGGCCATGCCAGAGCACCATATCAGCCCGGGTCAGCGCCACGATGTCGCTGCGCGTCTGGCGGTAGCTATGCGGGTCAACGCCTGACCCCATCAGCGAACGGACCTCAACCAGATCGCCACCAACGCGGCGGGCGGCGTCAGCGATCATACCTGTCGTCGCGACGACATTAAGCTTTTGCGCTGCGAACGCGGCTGGCGCCGCACCCAGAAGGGTGAGGGCACTCAGGCCTCCGATCAAAGCGGCGCGGCGAGACGGGCGAAAAGGATCAAATGCATGTTTCATGATGTCTTTATGAGAATGATTCTCAACTAAGTCAACAGTTGCGAATGGTTCTCATTAACATTTTCAGTATCCGCCTGTTTTCCGGGCGTTCAACCGATGACGCGGGGTTAGCGTCGCTTGCTTTGGCCCTTGGCCCATGTCATTTTGCCCGCCTGACCAAACCGGAGAGACCCGATGGCCACCCAGACGACCCCGCAGGAAAGCACGACTGAAACCGGCCCAACCGGGCATCTGCCGCAGGTGACAGAGCAACGTGTCGCGCCTATGCCGCTTGATATGGACTGGCTGCGCTCTGTGCAGGCAAACACCTCGGCAATCGAGCGCCGCGCCGCCGCTCTGCCCGCCCGCCGTTCGCTGAAAAAAGCGCATCAGGCCGCGTGGCTACTACGCGCCGTGACCTGTATCGACCTGACGACCCTGTCGGGCGACGACACCGCGCGCCGGGTTGAGCGGCTTTGCGCCAAGGCGCACCAACCGATTGCGCCCGATCTGCTGGATGCGCTTGGCATGGCGCCGATCACCACAGGGGCGGTTTGTGTGTACCACGAGATGATCCCCGCCGCACGGCGCGCGCTGGAGGGCACGAACATCCCCATCGCCGCCGTCTCCACCGGTTTCCCAGCGGGACTGTCGCCGCTGGAACTGCGCATCCGCGAGATCGAGATGAGCGTCGAGGCAGGGGCGTCCGAGATCGACATCGTAATCTCGCGCCGCCATGTGCTGTCTGGCGATTGGCAGGCGCTGTATGACGAGATGCGCGCCTTCCGCGAAGCCTGTGGCGAGGCGCATGTGAAAGCGATCCTTGCCACTGGGGAACTAGGCTCGTTGCGCAATGTGGCGCGTGCGTCGCTGGTCTGCATGATGGCCGGGGCCGATTTCATCAAGACCTCGACCGGCAAGGAAAGCGTCAACGCCACCCTGCCCGTCAGCCTCGTAATGATCCGCGCGATCCGTGAGTATTATGAGCGCACCGGTGTGCGCGTGGGCTACAAGCCCGCGGGCGGCATCTCGAAGGCCAAGGATGCGATCACCTATTTGGCGCTGATGAAGGAAGAGTTGGGCGACCGTTGGTTGCAGCCTGACCTGTTCCGCTTTGGGGCCTCGTCGCTGTTGGGCGATATCGAGCGGCAATTGGAGCATCATGTGACCGGCAACTATTCGGCGGCTTACCGCCACGCGACCTCCTGAGCCTGTTGCAGGCTGCGGGACGGTATTTGGAAAAGGATGAAGGCATGAGCGTGTCCGAGATTTTTGAGAGCATGGAATACGGGCCAGCCCCGGAATCGGCGGCAGATGCGCTGGCGTGGATCGTGGATCAGGGCGGGCGTTTTGGTCACTTCATTGATGGGTCGTTCACCGCGCCGGGGGCGGGGTTTGACAGCACCAACCCGGCGACGGGAGAGGTTTTGGCCAGCCTGACGCAGGCGACGCAGGGCGATGTCGATAGCGCTGTGAAGGCGGCGCGCAAGGCGCAGCCGAAGTGGGAGAAGCTGGGCGGCCATGGCCGGGCGCGGCATATTTATGCGCTGGCGCGGTTGTTGCAGAAACACGCGCGGTTGTTTGCGGTCTTGGAGGTCTTGGACAACGGCAAGCCCATTCGTGAGGCGCGCGATATCGACGTGCCTTTGGCGCAGCGGCATTTCTATTATCACGCGGGCATGGCGCAGCTGATGGAGAGTGAGTTGCCCGATGCACAGGCGCTTGGGGTTTGCGGTCAGATCATTCCTTGGAACTTCCCGCTGCTGATGCTGGCGTGGAAGATCGCCCCGGCGCTGGCGATGGGCAACACGGTGGTGTTGAAGCCTGCGGAATATACCTCGCTGACCGCGCTTTTGTTTGCGGACATTTGCCGTCAGGCCGGGTTGCCGAAAGGTGTGGTTAACATTGTCACCGGTGATGGTGCCGTGGGCGAGATGATCGTCACCCATGAGGATATCGACAAGATCGCCTTTACCGGTTCCACTGCCGTAGGGCGCCGCATTCGTGAGGCGACGGCAGGCTCGGGCAAGGCGCTGACCTTGGAGCTGGGGGGCAAGTCGCCTTACATCGTTTTTGATGACGCCGACCTTGATAGCGCGGTCGAGGGGCTGGTTGACGCGATCTGGTTCAATCAGGGGCAGGTCTGCTGTGCGGGCTCGCGCCTGTTGGTGCATGAGCCTGTTGCGGATCGATTCTATGCCAAGCTGCGCACCCGGATGGAGAAGCTGCGCATTGGCGATCCGCTGGACAAGAGCATTGACGTGGGCGCGCTGGTGGACCCGGTGCAATACAAGCGCGTGAGTGACATGGTGGAGGCAAACACCGCGGGCGAGCGTTTTGTCACACCGGGTGACATGCCTGAGCAGGGATGTTTCTATCCGCCGACGCTGATCACCGGGCTGAACCCGGCGGATACGCTGATGCAGGAAGAGATTTTCGGGCCGGTGCTGGTCTCGACCACTTTCCGTACGCCCAGCGAGGCGGTGCAGCTTGCCAACAACACGCGCTATGGGCTGGCGGCGACGGTCTGGACCGAAAATGTGAACCTCGCCCTTGATATTGCGCCACAGTTGGAGACCGGGATCGTTTGGGTCAACGGGACCAATATGATGGATGCGGCGGCTGGCTTTGGCGGCAAGCGCGAGAGCGGCTTTGGCCGTGAGGGCGGCTGGGAAGGTCTGGCGGGCTATACCAAGCCCAAGACCGCCCAGAAGCCGTTGAAAGAAATCGAAGCCTTCACCGGTGAGGGCGGCCCGGAAGACGGGATCGACCGCACGGCGAAACTTTATATCGGGGGCAAGCAAGCCCGGCCCGATGGGGGCTATTCGGCACCAGTCTGGGGCAAGTCCGGCGGGCTTTTGGGGCATGTCAGCCTTGCCAGCCGCAAAGATGTCCGCAACGCCGTCGAGGCGGCGCATGCGGCGAAGGGGTGGTCGAAAACCACGGGCCATCTGCGGGCGCAGATCCTCTACTACATCGCCGAAAACCTCTCGGCGCGGGGCGATGAGTTCGCCGCGCGGCTGGATGCGATGCAGGGGACAAAGAATGGCCGCAAAGAGGTTGTTGCCGCCATTGACCGGCTATTCACCTATGCCGCTTGGGCTGACAAATACGACGGTCAGGTGCATGGGGTGCCGATCCGGGGCGTGGCGCTGGCGATGAAGGAACCTGTGGGCGTGATCGGGGCGCTTTGCCCGGCAGAGGCACCGCTTTTGGGTCTGATCTCTTGCATGGCGCCCGCGATTGCCATGGGCAACCGAGTGATCCTTTCGGCGAGCGAACCCTTCCCGCTGGCGGCGACCGATTTCGTGCAGGTGTTGGAGACTTCCGACGTACCTGCGGGCGTGGTGAATATCCTGACCGGGCCGCAGGCCGATTTGGCTGACCCGATGGCGCGACATATGGACATTGATGCCGTCTGGAGCTTTGGCGCGGCGGAACTCTCAGCCGTGGTTGAAAAAGGCGCAGCGAGTAACATCAAGCGCACTTGGGTCAACCACGGCATGGCGCGCGATTGGTTCGGGGCCGAGGGTGCGGGGCGTGCATTCTTGCAAGCCGCAACCGAGGTTAAGAACATCTGGGTGCCCTACGGCGAATAAACCCTATCGCCGAGATGCAGTGAAAGCGCCGCCCCCCTTCGGGAGCGGCGCTTTTTTCATTCCTGCGGAGGGGTAGAGGCTTCGAGCCCTTCGGGCTGGCCGACGACGACGAAATGCAGGTTTTCAGGGTCCAGCAACTCCGCCGCGACGCGCTTGACGTCTTCTAACGTGACCGCTTCGACCTTGTCGTTACGGGTGGCGATATAATCAATCGGCAGGCCGAGCATCTGCATCCCGACAAGGATGTTGGCGATCGGCCCGTTGCCGTCAAAACGCAGGGGATAGGCACCGGTGATATAGGTCTTGGCGGCCTCCAGTTCCTCTTGCGTGATGCCCTCGGTTGCGGCTTTGGCCCATTCGGTGCGGATCACTTCAATCGCCTCGCCGATACGGTCATTGGCCGAACTGACAGAGCCGAGATAGGTCTCAGCCAGATCGCGCGGGGCGAGGTAGGAATAGACGCCATAGGTCAGACCGCGCTTCTCGCGCACCTCGGTCATCAGACGGGATTCGAAACCGCCGCCGCCAAGCACGTGGTTCAGCACCGTTGCCGTGAACCAATCGGGATCGTCCTGCGCGAGGCCCGGCTGGCCGAGGATCGCAACGGATTGCGGTGTGGCGAAATCGACCACTGTCGTGCCCGCGGGGATATCGACTTCAGCGCGCGGGGGCATCGGCGCGCCCTTGGCCGGCAGATCGCCCAGCAGCGTATCGAGCAACTCGCCCAGTTCTTCGGGGGTGATGTCGCCCACCGCGCCGACATAGATGCGGTCACGGGCCAGCACGGCCTTACGCGCCCCAGTCAGGTCATCGCGGGTCAATCCGGCCACCGTCTCCAACGTGCCGTTCAGCGAACTGCCGTAGGGGTGGTCGCCAAAGGCGATCTTGTCGAAGGTCTGGCGGGCGATGTCGTTCGGGTCTTTCTGGTTCGACTGGATGTTCGAGATCACCTGACCGCGCACACGCTCTACCGCGTCTTCGTCAAACCGCGGCTCTAACAATGCGGCGCGCAAAAGCTCGATGGAGGCTTCGCGGTTTTCGGTCAGGAAACGGGCAGAGACGGAAAGCGAGTCATCCGACACGTCGAAACTGAAGTTGGTTGCCAGCGCTTCGGTCTCGCGGCTGAAGGCGCGCGCGTCCATGTCGCCTGCGCCTTCCTCCAAAAGGCCGGTCATCAGGTTGATCGCGCCGCGTTTGCCGGGGGCGTCCAAGGACGCGCCGCCCCGGAAACGGATTTCCAAGGCAACAAAGGGGATCGAATGTTCTTCGACCAGCCAAGCGGTGATGCCGCCGGGGCTGGTGACGGGTTGAATGTCGACTTCGGCGCGGGCGGGGAGTGCGGCGAAAACCGTTAGGATCAGGGCGTAGAACAGTCTCATTGCGCGTCCTCCTTCATCAGCCAACCGGTGACCGATGCGCGTTTGTCGAACAGGGTGCGGGCCGCCTGCATGATGTCTTCGGCGGTGACGGCTTGCAGCACATCGGGCCAGTCTTGCACGTCTTGCACCGTCAGACCGATGGCGAGGGCCGAGCCATAGCGGTTTGCCACGCGGTCGGCATCGTCGCGGGCGTAAATCTGATCGGCGCGCAATTGCGCCTTAAGGCGCTCAAGGTGTTCTGGGTCCACCCCGGCTTCCATGAACTGCACCAGCACCTCGTCCAGTGCCTCTTCAGCTTGCTGAAGGCTGACACCGGGCACGGGCAGCACCACAACATCAAAGGTCGTGTCGTCCAGCGTATCGGCCTTGTAGAAGGCGCCGGTGTAATTGGCGATCTGTTCGTCGAATTGCAGCTTTTCAGCGAGGTAGGAGGTGGTGCCGCCGCCCAGCAATTCGCTAAGAAGCAAAAGCGCCGCCGCCTCTTCCTGCGCACCGCTGTCCCGCTCTTGGGCAAGGTAGGAGCGGCGCACATAGGGCTGGGCCACGCGGGCGTCTTGGTAGATCAACCGGCGCTCGGCGATCTGCGGCGGCTCTTCGGTCCGCAGGCGCTCGGGCAGGTCAGGGTTGGCGGGGATCTGACCATAGGTGGCTTCAGCCAATTCGCGTACGTCCTCGGGCATCACATCGCCTGAGACGACGAGGATCGCGTTGTTGGGCGAATAGTAGAGCTCATAGAAAGACAGCGCATCTTCAAGGTCCAACTCCTCCATCTCATGTTTCCAGCCGATGATCGGCACGCCGTAGCGGTGGTTGAGATATTGTGCAGCGTTGACTTGTTCGCTGAACAGCGCGGCTGGGTTGTTCTCGGTCCGCTGGTTGCGCTCTTCCAAAATCACATCGCGTTCGGTTTCGATGTTTTCGGGGGTGAGGCGGATGTTTTTCATCCGGTCGGCCTCCATCTCCATCATCAGGCCGAGGCGGTCGGCGGCGACGCGCTGGAAGTAGGCGGTGTAGTCGTAGCTGGTGAAGGCATTGTCGCGCCCGCCGTTTGCCGCGACGGTGGCCGAAAACTCGCCCGACTCAAGTTTGTCGGTGGCTTTGAACAGCAGGTGTTCAAGAAAATGCGCCACGCCGGATGACCCTTTGGGTTCATCGGCTGAGCCTGCGCGGTACCAGACCATCTGCTGCACGACCGGGGCGCGGTGGTCTTCTACGACCACAACCTCCATGCCGTTATCGAGGGTGAAATGGGTTACCGCCTCATTCTCGTTATCGCGCGCCTGCGCGGAGGGGGCTGTGAAGAGCGTCGCCACCAGGGCCGCCATCATCGGCAGTCGGATCATTGCTTACCTCGAAATATATCGCCTCCCGCATTACCTACGCGGTCTGACGCTACTTTCAAGAAGCCTAGCGAAAACGTGTGTCTTGCGGAGGGTAAGACGGCGTGCGCCCGCCTGCTTTGCGCCAGCGCTCCGCCTCGCTATGGGCATCAAGTGTTTGCCGCTGGTAGGCTTGGCTGTAGCGATCCACCGGCACGATGCGGAACTGGGTGAACCGCCCTTTGCGCTTGCGGAATTCGGCATCGGACTGTGCCAATGTGCCGCGAATACCGGGTTGAACACCCATCCGGCCCGCATGTTGCACCAGTGCTGCGTCCCCTGCGGGGATACCACCGGACGTATCCAGCCGCCCGCCAAAGGCTGCAACGCCTTCGGCAATCGCCGAACGATCGGTCAGGTTCGCCTGCCCCGGTGTGGGGACGGGCAAGCTGTTCAAACTGTCAGGGCGTTCCAGCGGCTTGACCGGTTGGATCAAGAACTCATCCGGGCCGTCAGAAACAGGCTGCAAATCGCGAAGGCCCTGATTGCTGCAGGCGGCGAGGGCCAGCGGGATCAAGCTGATGAGGGCAATGCGACGCATGGTGTCTCCTTTCGGGGTCTGCCTCTCAATATCGCAGGCAGGCGGGCAATGTCACTGACCTTTTTTGCCCCGGCGCTTGGACGCGCTTTTTGGCTCTCCGGTAAAGAGGATCAGGCCCAAGGCTCCGGCGAAAATGAAGACATCGGCAAGGTTGTAAACAAAGGGATTATTGATGCCACAGCAAGAGTTATTCAGGAAGTCGAGCACATAACCATAGATCAGCCGATCCGCCACATTCGCCAGCGCCCCGCCGACCAACAATCCACCGCTCAGTTGCGCCCAACGCCCATGCGGGCTGCGCCAAAGCCACAGGGTGACGCCCGCGCAGATCGCCAGCGCCACCACGATCAGCACCCATTGGCTCATGTCACCGCCGAGGCCAAAGTTAATGCCGCGGTTTTCACCATAGCGGAAATTCAGCACCGGCGGCAGCACATCAATGGAACGGATACGTGCCAACTCCATGATGTGAATGACCACATATTTGCTGATCTGATCGACCAGAAAGGCCACAAAGGCCGCGATGCCGAATGTCCGCATGGTGCTGCCCTTCGCTTAGTGCCGGAAGTGGCGCATGTTGGTGAAGACCATGGCAAGGCCCGCTTCATCCGCTGCTGCGATCACCTCGTCGTCGCGCATGGAGCCACCGGGCTGGATCAGCGCCGTGGCACCGGCTTCCGCTGCCGTGATAAGACCGTCGGCAAAGGGGAAGAACGCATCAGAGGCCACGACCGAGCCTTGGGTCAACGGCGCGTCGATATCCATCACCTCGGCCATGTCTTGCGCCTTGCGCGCGGCGATGCGCGTGCTGTCCACCCGGCTCATCTGGCCCGCACCAACGCCCACTGTGGCACCGTCTTTGACGTAGATGATCGCGTTGGATTTAACGTGTTTCGCCACGGTCCAAGCAAACAGCATGTCGTCGAGTTCTTGATCCGACGGCTTGCGCTTGGTCACGACCTTGAGGTCATCGCGGCTGACGCGGCCCACGTCTTTGTCCTGCACGAGGAACCCGCCCGAGACTTGACGCACGGCCAAAGCAGCGGCGGCTGGGTCGGCCAGACCTTCGGTGGTCAGCAGACGCAGGTTCTTTTTCGCGGCAAAGATGCGCTTGGCATCCTCATCCGCGCCGGGGGCGATGACAACTTCGGTAAAGATCGCAGCAATCGCTTCGGCAGTCGGCCCGTCGAGTGGCTGGTTCAAGGCGATGATGCCGCCAAAGGCCGAGGTGCGGTCACAATCAAAGGCGCGTTTGTAGGCGTCCAGCATCGTCTCGCCCCGTGCCACGCCGCAGGGGTTGGCGTGTTTGATGATCGCGCAGGCGGGGCCATCTTTGGGGTCAAACTCGCTGACCAGCGCAAAGGCGGCGTCAGTGTCGTTGATGTTGTTGTAGGACAGTTCCTTGCCCTGATGCTGCACCGCGTTCGCCAACCCCGGCGCGGTGGAGCCGTCGGTATAGAACGCCGCCTGCTGATGCGGGTTTTCGCCATAGCGCAGGGTTTGCGCGAGCGTGCCGCCAAAGGTGCGGCGGCGCGGGGTGTCTGCAACCTGCTCGGCCATCCAAGTGCTGACAGCCGTGTCATAGGCGGCGGTGCGGGCATAGGCGGTTTGGGCAAGGCGCTGGCGCAGGGCGTAGGTGGTCTGGCCGTCATTGGCCTCCATCTCAGCAATCACCTCGGCGTAATCCTCGACGTCGACCACGACGTTGACGAAGCCGTGGTTCTTGGCCGCCGAACGGATCATCGCCGGGCCGCCAATGTCGATATTCTCGATCACCTCGGCGTATTCCGCGCCCTTGGCGACGGTTTCCTCGAAGGGATAAAGGTTCACCACCACCAGATCGATTGCCCCGATGTTATGTTCGTTCATCGCGCTGACGTGTTCGTCATTGTCGCGCAGCGCCAGCAGACCGCCATGCACGACCGGGTGCAGCGTCTTCACGCGGCCATCCATCATCTCGGGGAAGCCCGTCACATCGGCCACATCCAACACCTCAAGCCCCGCGTCGCGCAGTGCTTTTGCGGTGCCGCCTGTGCTGAGCAGTTCCACGCCGCGTGCCGCCAAAGCTTTGCCAAGGTCCAAAAGACCGGTCTTGTCGGATACGGAAAGAAGAGCGCGTTTGATGGGATAGAGATCGGGCATGGGGCTGGTTCCTTGGTCAGTCTTCATCAGCATAGGGATCGTCGATCGACAAATCTCGCACGCCAATCGCAGTTTCCTGCGCTTTTGACAACGACCAGCGCACCCGCGTGGCATAGTTCATGGCATATCCGGTCAGCACGATCTGCTGCGCGGCGCGGGGTTTAAGACGGGTCGTCTCAAGGTAAACCCCCGGTTCCAAAGACAGATTATGCGTACCGTCATGGCGAAACACCCAAATCTCACCACTTTTCAGCGCCATTGAGGTCGCAGCCCCGCCAAGGTCAACCGTGGCATCTACATCCGGGTGGAGGTGAAAGCGGATGTCAAAGGGCACTCCTTTCAGCCGTGTGGCATCCAGCATTTTGTCGAAACGCCGCTTCTCGGCATCCTCTATCGCCAGCAGCATGTCTTCCCCCGACAGGCCGCGCCCGTCCGACGTCAATTCAAGCCGTCGCGCATGGGTCAGCCCGTGGCTGCGCAGATAGGCATCGTGCCCCCCTTCAAAGCGCAGCCCATCGGCCGCCTCTCCGATCTCGACGGGCACATGGCGCGGCCCTTGGATCAGCGCCTCTTCTCCCGTGTGGCGATCAGGCTCTGCCAGCCGCGCACTGGAATGGCCGACCAGCGACAGTGCCGAATGCGACGGCGTGGCCCGCCCTGCCCGACGCCACTCCAGCCCAAATGACGCGCCTGAACCGCAGTTCACAACCAAGGGCCGCCGCCCCGAGGTCAGCTCGAACGCCAATGTCGAGGCATGGGCATTGCCCGATGCCGAGCCACCCGGCGGGGGTGCGGCATCGACAATCACGCTGGTGCGCCCCGCAGACAGCCGTGCATAGCCCATCGCCAGCCCATCGGGCTGCCGTGTCTTGACCTTGGCCGCCGCCAGCGCGTGATCCAGCCAGCCTTCCATACCGCGCCCGCCGCCATGGAACCGCGCCAAAGCGCCATCCGCATGGCGCAGGCTGCGCAGGGTGGGCGCGATACGCTCGATCGCAGTCAGATGTTCCTTTGGCGTGCTGCGGCCTGCATCGCTTAGCGCGGCAGCGGCCCATGTCAGCAGGGTAAACACGGCGAGCAATTCTTCGGGGTTGCGGGTGGGCAAGCCGCCCTCGGCGTCGATCTGGATGGCACATTCGCGCGCCAATGCCTTGATCGCCGGATCGGCCAGTTCCTCCAACCCCTCAAGCGACAGGCCCGCATAGATCAGCCCGGTCAGCGCCTCGAACCGAGGCAGCCCCGGCGCAGAGGCACGCCAGCGTTTCGACAGAAAGCGGGTCTGTTGCTCTAACGAACGGTAGAAAACATCGCTCTGCTCGGCTTCCGTGCCCCGCAACATGAAAAGCGCATGGTTGATCCAACGGATCAGCCGCCGCCCCGTCAGCGCCGGGGTCCAGCCGGGCCCCTGCCCGCGCCCGAAGCGGTCGATCCAATCCCAAAGCCAATCCTGCGCCGCTGTCCGCGCCCGCGCGTCGCCCACTGCGGCAAGGTCATCCAACCATGCGAATCCATGCAGTTCCGCCGCAAAGACGTGATCTGGCGGGGCCAGTTCCCACATCGCGGTCTGCGGCGCGGTCAGCAGACTGCCAGCAAAAAGATAATTGCCCGCGATCAACTGCCGCCCCCGCGCAAAAGAACCAATGGTGCGCGGCTCGGGCGAAGACACAAAACCTGTCGCCCGCCCGCGCCCACGAGTCGCGCGCCACGCGTGCAAGCGGTTCAAGAACCGCACCCTTCGGGCCATGACGCTGGAAAGATTAATCATATCAAGCTGCCCCTGACGCTCTGATGGCGTTTGACGGGAGCATAGCCCCCGCGCCGCGATGAGTCACCGAATTTTCCCCAGGCGCCGCGCAATCGGCGGGGAACGGTCCCTTGCCAGCGCGGCCGCGCCTTGCCTAAAAGATAGTCGTCCCAAGCGGAGCACGCAGATGATCGCCAGCCTGATGATGTACCTGCGGCCAGAGACCGCCGAGGCCCATGCCCGCTATTGGGCGCTAATCTGCGAAGAACTTGCCGCGCGGGGCATCGCGGCGCCTGAAACACTGAACAACAAAGCAGAGGAATTTACAGTTTGGAAGGCGCCGGATCTGACCCTCTCGCAAACCTGCGGGATGCCTTACCGTCTGTGGCTGCACGACCATGTCACGTTGATCGGTACGCCTGACTTTGCCGTCGCAGGCTGCCCGCCGGGATATTACAACAGCGTTTTTGTGATCCGTGCCGATGATCCCCGTGAAACAATTTCCGAATTTCGCACGGCGCGGTTCACCTATAATCAGTCATTTTCACAGTCTGGATATGCCGCTGCTCACGCTCATTGCAGCGCAGAGGGGTTCTGGTTCAAGAACCGTTCACAAAGCCATGGTCACCGCAACTCTGCCCAGACCGTCGCAGATGGGCGCGCGGATATCGCAGCACTTGATGCGGTGTCATGGCGATTGATCCAACGCTACGACCCCTTCGCCCGCCACCTGCGGGTGCTAGAGCGCACCACACCAACACCCGGCCTGCCCTATATCGCGGCGGCGGGGGCGAATCGTATCGCGACTTTTGCAGCGGTCAGCCAAGCCATCGCGCGGCTTATGCCTGAAGATGTCGAAACGCTGGGCATCAGAGGTTTGATAGACATACCGAACGCGGCGTACCTCGCCGTACCCTCACCGCCGATCGGCGCGTGACGCTTAACCTTTGCGCAAACAGGCGATGTAGAACCCGTCCATGCCGCCTTTGTCAGCCCAGAAATCAGGGCGCAGACGCAACCCGCCTTCTTCGGTGATCCACTCTGCGTCGACCCCGGCCACGTCCAGCGCGGCGCGGTCCACCGTCATGTCACCGTGCCGTTCTAAGGCTTCGTCGACCTGCACTTCGCCCTCGTCGGGCAGCAGGCTGCAGGTGCAGAACACCAGCCGCCCGCCGGGTTTCAGCAAGCTCCATGCGTGGTCGATCAACTCGGATTGCAACTCGATCAGGTCCCCGAATTCCGAGCCATCTTTGGCATGGGGCAGATCGGGGTGGCGGCGGATGGTGCCGGTGGCGGAACAGGGCGCATCAAGCAGGATCGCGTCAAACGCACCCTCTACGGCACGGGCGTCCTTGGTGAGTGTCTTGGCCTTAAGCCCCACGCGGGCAAGGTTTTCCTTCACCCGCTGCATCCGTGGATGCGACTGGTCAACGGCGGTCACGACAGCCCCCGCAGCGGCAAGCTGCATGGTCTTGCCCCCCGGCGCGGCACAGAGGTCCAGCACGGTTTCACCTTCGGTCGGGGCCAGCACCCGCACCGGGATCGCAGCGGCGGCATCCTGCACCCACCAGTCACCTTCGGCAAAGCCGGGCATGGTGGAGACCTGCCCGGCATCCGTCACCCGAACGGACCCTGTCGGCAACAGCGTGCCGCCCACGGCCTCGGCCAAAGCGGCAGGATCACCCTTGGCGGTCAGATCAAGCGGTGCGCCCACGAAATGCGCCTCTTCCATCGCGGCGATGGCGTCGGTGCCCCAAGCTTCGGCCAGCGGGCCGCGCAGCCATTTCGGCAGGCGCGGCGCACGCAGGGCGTCCCAAGCCTCAGGCCCCTGCGCGGCGATCTTGCGCAGGACGGCATTGGTCAGACCTCTGAGGTGGCTCAGCGTGCGGTGCTGCGACACGAGATTGACCATCGTGTTCACCACCCCATGCGCCGCCCCGCCATGACAGAGCTCCACCGTACCGACGCGGAGCACGTTGCGCACGGTCAGCGGCGGGGCCTTTTGCAGATGTTTTTGCAACAGCCGGTCGGCACGCTCCAATCCGCGCAGCGTGTCCTGTGCCAGACGTTGTGCCCGCGCCCGATCATCCGGGGGCAACTTGTCCAACGCGCCGGAGGCGAGCAGTTCCGACATCAGACGTGGCTCTTCGCCCAAAATCTGATCCAGCAGGTATACCGCGCTTCTGCGGGCCTGAACGCCTGTGTCTGCCATGGTCATGTCCTATCTGGGTCTCGTTTGAGGGGTTGCCGGGTTGTCTGGGCCAGCGCGCGACGTATATCAAGGGAGAACTTGGCTCAAGAGGACCATGATGCCCGATCAACGCCCCATTCCCGACAGCAAACCCGGACCTGACCCAACTCCAAGCCCCGCGCCGGACCTGCCACCGCAGCCCAAACCGGGGCCAAAGCCGATCCCCGACACGCCACATGACCCGACCCCGCAGCCCGGCCCTGACCTGCCCGCCGCCGCGCAACGCGCCTTGGCCGAGGCCGCCGCACGGCGCGAGGCCGCCGCTGCGCTGGACCTGCCCGCCGAACTGGGTGGCCGCGATGGGCCAGAGCCGGTGCGCTATGGCGATTGGGAGAAAAAGGGCATCGCCGTCGATTTCTAAGCGGCCTTAGCGCAGGGTCAGGACGGCTGAATCGCCCGTACCCTTGTCGGAGGTGAAGCGGATTTTCGCGCCATCGCGCATGACCACTTGGCAGTTATAGCCCAGATCCTTGCCGCCCCAGACCAGCGTCCGACAGAAGAAACCGTCTTTCCACGTCCAAGTGCCCGTGACCTCCCAAACCGCGCCTTTGCCGGAGATGACCCCGCCAGAGGCCACCTGCAGATTGACGAGCGGGCGGGTCAGATTTTTGCCATCCACCGCCGCGACGAAGTCGGATTTGCTTTGGATACGGGCATATTCCGCCGCTACAGGCAGGCCGCTTAGCGCCAACACCGCTGTTGCGGCGAGTGCAAAAGTAATCCTCATCGAAACCTCCCATCAGTGAATTGCCTCTTGGCATTCACGTAAGCAAAAGAGGGAAAGTTTCAGATAATCTGCATTCGGTTCAGGGTTTCAGGCCCAGCACATCCAGCATGTCATATTCGCCCGGCGCCTGCCCCTGCCCCCAGAGCGCGGCCTTCAGAGCGCCGCGCGCGAAAAGCGCCCGGTCAGACGCGATGTGGCGCAGGATGATCCGCTCTCCGGCGGCGGCGAACATCACATCATGCTCCCCCACGATGTCTCCGCCCCGGATCGCGGTGAAACCGATGTCCCCCTTCTTCCGTGCACCAGTAATGCCATCGCGGCCCCTGTCGGAGACATCGGCGAGTTTCACGCCGCGCCCCTCGGCGGCAGCTTCGCCCAACATCAAAGCGGTGCCTGACGGTGCGTCGACCTTTTGATTGTGATGCGCCTCAATGATCTCAATATCGTAATCCACGTCCAATGCAGCGGCGACCTGACGGGTGAGCTGTGTCAGCAGGTTCACGCCAAGGCTCATGTTGCCCGCGCGGACGATGACGGCCCCCTGCTCGGCTGCTGGAGCAAGCTGCGCGATTTCTTCATCGGTCATCCCGGTGGTGCCGATGACATGCACGATCCCGGCCTTCGCGGCCTCGGCAGCAAAGGCGATCGTGGCCTGAGGCGCGGTGAAATCGATCACGGCCTGCACCTTGGCGAACGCCCCGGCTGCGTCGTCAGTTACGGTCACACCAGACGCGGTGCCACCCATCGCCTCACCCACATCGCGGCCAACCCAATCATGACCCGTCCGCTCTACCGCTGCGGCCAGATGCATTTTGTCGCTGGCGGTGATCTCACGGATCAACATCTGGCCCATGCGGCCAGAGGCGCCGGTAACGGCAATGCCGGGGGTCTGTGTCATGGGGGTGTCTCCTGCAGTTCGGGGGCATGAATGGCTCGGCTGGTTTAGCCCGTCGGCGAGCGCTTGGCAAAGTGCAACCGAAGCCTTAGATGGGGTTCATGGCAAAGAACAAGTTTCATGAGGGCGCAGGCCCGTCGCAACGACAACTCCGCGTGGGCGAAACCGTCCGCCGCGCCTTGTCTGATGTACTCGCACGCGGGGACGTGCATGACACCGACCTCAACCGTCTGTCTATCACCGTGGGGGAAGTGCGCATCTCGCCCGATCTCAAGATCGCCACGGCCTATGTGCTGCCGCTGGGTGGTGAAGGTCAGGATGAGGTGCTTAAACTGCTTGCGCGCAATAAGAACGAATTGCGCCGACAAGTGGCTAAGAAACTCACGCTCAAGTTTTCCCCCGATCTGCGGTTCCAATTGGATCGGACATTCGACCGGATGGACGACACGCGCCGGATGTTGAACCAAGACGTGGTGCGCCGCGATGCGGATGCGCCGGATGATGACGCTGCCGACAGCGCGCCGGATCAGTGATCCGCGCCGGTCTGATCGCATTGGCGCTGATCGCGCTGAAAGGCACGCCTTCGGACGCTGCCGAATGTCGCAACATTACGTTTGACGGCAGTTCCTACACCGTTTGCGAGGTAGATCTGGAACGTGACGATCTGCGGCTCTTTCTCAACGATGACGCAGGCGCGCCCTATGGGTTCTTCGGCTCGTTAGATGAAGCGCTAAAGGCGCAGGGCTTGCGGCTGGGCTTTGCGATGAACGCGGGCATGTACCACGAGGACCGCTCTCCGGTCGGGCATTACGTCGAAGAGGGTATCGAGGCGCGCGGCGTGATCGACAGCGCGGGGCCCGGCAACTTTGGCCTGCTGCCCAACGGCGTCTTCTGCCTGCGCGATGGCCGCGCCGATGTGATCGAGACCAAGCGCTATCTTAGGAACAGGCCCGCCTGCCGCTTTGCCACGCAATCCGGCCCGATGCTGGTGATCGACGGGGCGCTGCATCCGCGATTCTTACCCAACAGCACCTCGCGCTATATCCGCAACGGCGTTGGCACCACGGCAGACGGAAAACGCGCTGTTTTCGCGATTTCCAATGACGTGGTAACCTTTCATGAGTTTGCCCGGCTCTACCGCGATGAGTTGGACCTGCCTAACGCGCTGTATTTCGACGGCAATATCTCCCGTCTGCGCGCGCCGGGACTGCGCCGTACCGGGGCGGGCTTCACCACGCTGGGGCCGATCATCGGCATCGTCACGCCTGCAAAGTGACCTTTTCCCCGCTTGGGGGCTGGGCAGCGCGGCATGGCTCCGTTAGAGGGCAGCACCACAAAGGCGAAGGGGCAAGACATGGCACGCAAACGCAAGGGTCGCGATATTTCCGGTTGGCTGGTTGTAGACAAACCCGCCGGGCCGACATCGACCGCCGTGGTCAACAAGGTTCGCTGGGCGCTTGAAGCCAAGAAGGCGGGCCACGCAGGCACCCTTGATCCCGAAGCGACCGGCGTTTTGGCCATCGCCTTGGGCGAAGCGACCAAGACCGTGCCCTATATCACCGACGCGCTCAAAGCCTATGAGTTCACCGTGCGTCTTGGTATTGCCACCAATACCGACGATGCCGAAGGCGAAGTCATCGGCACCTCCGATCTGCGCCCCGATGATGCAGCGATCAAAGACGCGCTGAGCGGTTTTATTGGCGATATCCAGCAGGTGCCGCCGCAGTTCTCTGCCGTAAAGATCGACGGCCAGCGCGCCTATAAACGTGCCCGTGATGGCGAAGAGATGGACATCGCGGCGCGCCCACTTTGGGTGGAAAGCTTGCTGCTGCTCGACCGGCCCGACGCCGATCACGTCACGCTTGAAATGGTCTGCGGCAAGGGTGGCTATGTCCGCTCCATCGCCCGCGATCTGGGGCAGAAGCTTGGCTGCCTCGGCCACGTCCGCGAGCTGCGCCGCACGTGGTCTGGCCCGTTTGACGCCGCGAACGCTCTGACGTTGGCACAGATCGACGAAATCGCCCGCACCCCGGAACTCGACACGCATCTATTGCCGCTCGCCGAAGGGCTGGCGGAGCTGCCCGAGGTCAAAGCCACCCCCGAAGGCGCCACCCGTCTGCGCAATGGCAACCCCGGCATGGTGATCGCCCATGACGTGGAATATGGCGATGAATGCTGGGCCTCGCTGGATGGTCAGCCCGTCGCCGTGGGCCGTTTCAAGGCAGGCGAATTGCACCCCAGCCGGGTGTTCAACCTATCCTCGGACACGAACGAGGGCTGAATGGCCCTGATCACCCGCAGCCATACCAAGGGCGACGCGCCCTCGACCGCTGTCTACTCCCCCTGTGAGCAGTATCGCTACAGCCTGACACGGGTCTGGGACTGCGCTGCGCCGCGGGTGATGTTTGTCATGCTGAACCCCTCCACCGCGACGGAGGTGCAGAACGATCCCACCGTCGAGCGTTGCGAGCGTCGGGCGCGGGTGCTGGGCTTTGGCGGTTTTCGGGTAACCAATATCTTTGCATGGCGCGCCACCGATCCGCGCGACATGCGGGCCGCCCCCGATCCCATCGGCCCCGACAACGACGCCACGCTGGTCGACGGAGCAGATTGGGCAGATCGCATTATCGCCGCTTGGGGCGTGCATGGTGCCCATCTGGACCGGGGCCTTAGCGTTGCCGCACAGCTCGCGGCGGGGGCCAAACCGCTCTACCACCTTGGTCTCTCCAAGGCCGGGCATCCGCGCCACCCCCTCTACCTGCCCTACACACAAGAGCCGGTTTTGTGGCAGCTCTAGCGCCCCGCGCTGGCAGGCATTCGTTAACCACTTCCCCGCTATTCCTTTGATTTCACGGCCACAGCATGCCCTTTTAAGGGCGGGATGATGTGTGGGGCATCAAGCATTGAACGGGTGGAACTGCGCATGTTGTGGCTGGCTGGTGTAATGGGTCTGATGGCGGTCGGCGCTGTCACTTTCGTTGAGATCGAAACGCCGCCCGAAGATGATATTCCAGAAGGTGACACTCCGCGCGGCCCCAACACCGTCGGAGACATCCTGTCGGGCAGCGATGGCGGCGAGACGGTGCAGGGCGGCACGGGCGATGACCAACTTGGCGGCTACGGCGGAAATGATCTGCTTCATGGCGCTGCTGGCGATGACGATCTGCACGGCCACGACGGTAATGATACGCTGCGCGGCGGCGATGGCGGCGACAGCCTGCATGGCAACGACGGGGATGATGACCTTTTTGGCGGCGCGGGGAACGACAGCCTCTTTGGCCATAATGGCGATGACTTCCTCTTTGGCGGCGCGGGCGATGACGCGCTCCAAGGCTCTGCAGGTGATGACGTGCTGAACGGCGAAGCCGGAAATGACGCACTGCAAGGCGGGCTTGGCGATGACGCGCTGCGCGGCGGCGCGGGCGAGGATACTCTCTTTGGCGGCTGGGGGGATGACACGCTCACCGGGGCGGATGACCTGCAAAGCCGCGATTGCCTGAACGGTGGCGGCGGGGATGACCTGATCGTCGCGGGGGCCGGGGACGTGGTGACATCCGGCGAGGGCACGGATCGGATCGCCTTGGGGGACTGGATCGGCCAAGGCGGAGCGGCGCAGATTACGGACTACCACGCACAGGATGATTCGCTGCTTTTTGTCTGGGATGACAGCAGCGCTACCGGGGCAGAGCCACCGCTGTCCATCCTGCCCGACCCCGATGACGCGGACCAAACACTTGTCCTGCTGGACGATATCATCGTCGCGCGGGTGGTGGGCGACAGCGTCACGATGGACGATATCGCACTGATCCCGCTGTCTGCGGCCTTTGACCTTGGCCTTGCGGCGTGACACAGCGCGCTATCGGCGCATAAATCACCCTTTGCCAAAGGCGCGAATTCCTCCTATACGCCCCCATCGCCTGCTGATTCCCTCAGCGGGTGATATCTCCATGGGCCTGAGCTGGACGACATCCCGGCCTGCGCCATCCATTTAAACTCTTTTCGAAAGGAGACCCCGATGTCGATTACTGCTGAAGAAAAAGCAAAAGTCATGAAAGATTTTGGTACCAAAGAAGGCGACACCGGTTCGCCCGAAGTACAGGTTGCCATTCTGACCTCGCGCATCGTCACGCTGACCGAGCACTTCAAGACCCACAAAAAAGACAACCACGGCCGCCGTGGTCTTTTGAAAATGGTCGCGACGCGCCGCAAGCTGCTGGATTACGTTAAGGCCAAAGATGAGTCCCGTTATCAGGACCTGATCAAACGCCTCGGCCTGCGCCGCTAATTGCGGACAGCCCGCCGGATATTCCGGTGACAGGACGACCCAAACCTCCCGGCCCGCGCCGGGAGGTTTTTTGTTGCGCGCAGGTCAGCACAAAGCGCAACGGAGAGAAGCCGCCGTTCACAGCCTCGCTGCGACAGAACGCTTCCCATTTGCCTTGAAAACCTGTATGTCCGCGCAATCTGAAATCCGGCGCGCGGACTCCTGCGCCTGAAAAAGAAGATACCGGAGTCAGGGGCAATACGGCCCCTATGCAATGGCCAATGGGCCAAAAAGGAAACGTAGATGTTTAATGTAACGAAAAAATCGATCCAGTGGGGCGAAGAGACGCTGACACTGGAAACCGGTAAGGTTGCCCGTCAGGCGGACGGGTCGGTGATTGCCACGCTGGGTGAAACCAGCGTTATGGCCAACGTGACGTATGCGCGTCAGCAAAAGCCGGGCCAGGACTTCTTCCCCCTGACCGTGCACTACCAAGAGAAATACTATGCCGCCGGTAAAGTACCGGGTGGCTTCTTCAAGCGTGAGGCCCGCCCCACCGAGAAAGAAACCCTGACCGCGCGTCTGATCGACCGTCCGATCCGCCCGCTCTTTGTCCCCGGCTTCAAAAACGAAGTTCTGGTGATGTGTACCGTGCTGAGCCACGATCTGGTGAACGACCCCGATATGGTCGCCATGATCGCCGCCTCCGCCGCATTGACCATCTCCGGCGCGCCCTTCATGGGTCCGATCGCGGGCTGCCGCGTGGGCTATGAGGATGGCGATTACATCCTGAACCCAACAATCGACGACATGCAGGACCTGCGCCTGAACCCCGAGCAGCGCCTCGATCTGGTTGTCGCCGGCACCAAAGACGCCGTGATGATGGTCGAATCCGAAGCCTATGAGCTGTCGGAAGAGGAAATGCTGGGTGCGGTGAAATTCGCACACGAGCAGATCCAGCCGGTCATCGACCTGATCATCGATCTGGCCGAAGACGCAGCGAAAGAGCCGTTCGACTTCCAGCCGGACGATTACTCGGACCTGTCCGCCGCTGTTAAAGCCGCTGGTGAAGACGAAATGCGCGCTGCATTCGCCATCGCCGACAAGCAAGAGCGCACCGCCGCTGTTGCCGGTGCCCGCGAGACGATCAAAGGCAAGCTCACCGACGAGCAGCTTGAGGACAAGAACCTCGGCTCCGCGATGAAGGGCCTTGAGGCCAGCATCCTGCGCGGTGACGTGGTGAAAACCGGCAAGCGTATCGACGGCCGTCGCACCGACGAAATCCGCGACATCGTGGCCGAAACCGGCATCCTGCCGCGGACCCACGGTTCGGCGCTCTTCACCCGTGGTGAAACGCAAGGTTTGGTTGTGACCACGCTCGGCACCGGCGACGATGAGCAATTCATCGACGCGCTGCACGGCAACTTCAAATCGAACTTCCTGCTGCACTATAACTTCCCCCCCTACTCGGTTGGTGAAGTTGGTCGCGTGGGCCCTCCCGGCCGTCGTGAAGTTGGCCACGGCAAGCTCGCATGGCGTGCCCTGCAGGCGGTTCTGCCCGCAGCGACAGACTTCCCCTATACCATCCGCCTCGTGTCTGAGATCACCGAATCCAACGGTTCGTCCTCCATGGCATCCGTCTGCGGTGGTTCGCTTTCGATGATGGACGCAGGCGTTCCGCTGAAATCGGCTGTGGCCGGTGTTGCGATGGGTCTGATCCTTGAAGATGACGGCTCCTACGCAATCCTGTCGGACATTCTGGGTGACGAAGACCACCTCGGCGACATGGACTTCAAGGTTGCTGGTACCGAAGCGGGCATCACGTCGCTGCAGATGGATATCAAGGTCGCAGGCATCACGCCCGAGATCATGGAAAAAGCCCTGGCTCAGGCCAAAGAAGGCCGTATCCACATCCTCGGCGAGATGAACAAAGCGCTTTCCGGTGCTTCTGACTTCTCTGTCCACGCACCACGCATCGAGACCATGCAGATCCCCACCGACAAGATCCGTGAAGTGATCGGTTCCGGCGGTAAGGTGATCCGCGAGATCGTCGAAGTCTCCGGCGCCAAGGTCGACATCAACGACGAAGGCATCATCAAGATCGCTAGTGCCAACGGCGACGCCATCAAAAAGGCCTATGACATGATCTATTCGATCGTGGCAGAGCCCGAAGAAGGCGCGGTCTACACCGGCACCGTGGTCAAGATCGTCGATTTCGGCGCTTTCGTGAACTTCTTTGGCAAGCGCGACGGTCTGGTTCACGTGTCCCAGATCGAAAACCGCCGCCTAAACCACCCTTCGGACGTTCTGAAGGAAGGTCAGGAAGTGAAAGTGAAGCTTTTGGGCTTTGACGATCGCGGCAAGGTGCGCCTGTCGATGAAAGTCGTCGATCAGGAAACTGGTGAAGAAGTAACGAAAGAAGAAGCCGAAGGCTAAACCTTCGTCATTTCTGAAACTTAAGGCCCCTGTGTATCCGCGCGGGGGCCTTTTTCTTTGCCGGGCACTGATAGAAATACCGCTGTCGGCAGTTGATATGTTTCTGACCACCGACCCCACAATGCCCAGAATGAGCGCTATTCCGCTCGCAATTTATAGCTAAAGAAACCAAATACCGCCGAACACCGCTGGGCCTTAGACAGATGTAAGTTGCAGCCCCGCGCAAAAAGCCTATCTAGCGCGGATGACTAAAAACACCTACATGCCCATCGACACTGTCATTTCTTGGGTCGACGGCAACGACCCGGCTCACGCTAAACGGCGTAAGACCTATGAAGATTTGGAAGATGTCCAGCATAAGACATCTAAGGAACCAACCCGCTTTGACAGCCAAGGCGAGATCTACGTTTGCATCGCGTCGATCTTAAAGTTCATGCCATTTGTCAGAACGATTTGGGTCGTTACTGACGGGCAAAAGCCGCCCCAATTGGACTGGTTCGCGCAATCAGGTTTCTGCGGCAAAAATCGCATCAAAATCGTTGATCATCAAGACATTTTGGGCGACCGCGAAAATGCACTTCCAACTTTCAATAGTCTCACTATTGAAGCCGCGCTTTGGCGCATTCAGGGGCTCGCCGAGCACCATATCTATTTTAATGATGACATGTTTGTTAAGCGCACACTGACGCCCGAGTTCTTCTTCACCGATGCCGGAGAACCCATTGTTCGCGGTTCCTATCGTTTCTTCCGCAGCACTGGTGGCCTAGAGTGGCTTAAACACGAGTTCTTACGCCCTTTGCGACCCAACCATTGGGGGCGCGCGTCTTTCCGCACATCACAAGAAAACGCCGCCCTTATCGCGGGCCGGACAAAACAGTTCATTCTCCAAGAACATTGGCCCCATCCCATGAAAGCCAGCGTTCTCAGCCAGTTCTATACCAAAAATGAAAGCACTTTCGCAGAGCAGCTTCGCCATCGTTTCCGAAAGCGTAGCCAACACTGGCCCATCGCGCTGCACAACCATCTGACCGTAGGCGACCCCGCTTCGGCACCAAAGGTTGCCTATGCCAAACCGGGCCGCCGAGAAGATGAGATGCTGCAAACTCTAATCGGCGATGGGGCCGACTTTGGTTGCATGCAAAGCCTCGACCAATTCCCAAAGGACAAGGCCGACCGCTTATTTGACGGCCTTGTCCAAATATATTCGCCATTCCTGCGCAGGGATATGCTGGGTAGATAAGCTTAACCCGGCAGTTTTGCCTTGCGCAAATAGGGCAACACAGTATCGAACGCCCCAAACTTCGCCTTAGCGTCCTCGTCTGACACAGTCGCGGGAATGATCACATCGTCGCCCACCTGCCAATCCGCCGGCGTCGCCACGCCGTTTTTCCCGGCAGTCTGCAACCCATCCAGCGCCCGCAGCACCTCCGCAAAGTTGCGGCCCACGTTCATCGGGTAGGTCATGCTCAGCTTCAATTGCTTATCCGGCGAAATGATAAAGACTGAGCGTACCGTGGCACTGTCATTGGGCGTGCGGCCATCGGGCATGTAAGCTTCTGCGGGAAGCATATCAAAAGCCTTCGACACCTCTAACCCCGCGTCAGCGATGATCGGGAAACCGGCTTTTGTACCTGCAACCTTCTCAATATCGCCCTTCCATTTCTTGTGCTCTTCAATCCCATCGACACTAACGCCGATCACCTTAGTGCCGCGCTTTTCCCACTCATCAGAGAGCCGCGCCACGGCGCCGAATTCGGTCGTGCAAACGGGGGTAAAATCCTTCGGATGCGAGAACAGGATCGCCCAGCTGTCGCCGACGAACTCATGCAGCGAAAAGCTGCCCTGATCGGTTTCAACTGTAAGGTCGGGAATAGTGTCGTTGATACGCAAGCCCATGATATCCTCCGGGTCAATCTGTGAACAGATAGGCTAGAGGTAATCGCAAACCCCGCCATTTTCACCCCCCGATTGCCACAAAGCAAAACTTCACCGCAGCGCCACGACCCCTTTCGCCTTCATCCTTTCTTAAATACCGATCCCGCACCTGCTTCTCGTCACAAGGCTGGGCACGAAGCGCCCGCGTCAGAACGGCGCCTTCGCCCGAACCTTGGTCGATTTCCCACCTTGTGGGTGGTTGAACCGTAATTCCTCGCTATGCAGCATCAACCGCGGGTACTCTCGCGCCGCGCCGGTGGCATAGAAAGGGTCACCCAAAATCGGATGCCCAAGCGCCAGCATATGTACGCGAAGCTGGTGGCTGCGTCCGGTCTTGGGGAACAGCCGAACGCGGGAGGTTTCTCCGTCGGTCTTGATCACCTTCCAGTCGGTCTGCGCAGGTTTGCCCGTCTCATGGCACACCATCTGAAGCGGGCGATTGGGCCAATCAACGATCAACGGCAGATCGACCGTGCCGGACTTCTCTTCCGGCACACCCCAGACCCTTGCGACATAGGTTTTTCGCGTCATGCGTTTTTCAAACTGCAGCCCAAGATGGCGCTGTGCATGGGGTGTCATCGCAAAGATCATCACGCCCGAGGTGTCCCGATCCAACCGATGTACCAGCAGCGCCTCGGGAAAGACCGCCTGCACCCGCGCGATCAGGCAATCGGCCAGATGCTCGCCCTTGCCCGGCACGCTGAGCAGCCCCGAGGGTTTGTCGACCAGCAGCACTTCGGCGTCTTCATGCAGAATGACCAGCGGGTCCTGCGGCGGGTTATATTCGCTATCCATGGTTCCCCCTCGCAGATGCCGCCCCGCGGTTCAAGCTGCGCGTGACGGTCAGGCGACCGCGGCGAAACTGTCTTTGAGGATCGCGGCCAATGCATCGGCATCCGCTTGGGTGAACGCATTTGGCTGATCGCTGTCGATGTCAAAGACCCCAAGCAATTCTCCCGTGCCGCTCCAGACTGGCAGCACCAATTCCGACCGCGTCGACGAGGCGCAGGCGATATGGCCGGGGAAGGCATCGACATCTTCCACCAATTGCACCTCACCCGTGCGTGCGGCAGCACCGCAGACCCCACGCGAAAACGGAATCACCAGACAGCCGTGCCCGCCTTGATAGGGCCCGATTTTCAGCAATTCAGGCGCGGTCACGCGGTAGAAGCCCGTCCAATCAAAGCGGTCATCGGAGTGATGCACTTCGCAGGCAATCGTGGCCATCAAGGCCACGGCGTCATCTTCACCCTCGGTCAGGGCGGCGATGGTTTTGGCAAGGGTTTGATAGTCGACTGTCATGGTGAAACTCTTATTGCAGACGGGGAAAGGGAGACAGGCCGCCTCCCCTTCTGGTTCCTCGATGATCCGTAAATCAGGGACGCTCAATCGCGATGGCCGTGCCTTCGCCGCCGCCGATGCAGATCGCCGCGATACCGCGCTTCAACCCGCGTTTCTCCAGCGCGTTCAACAGGGTCACCATGATCCGCGCCCCCGAGGCACCGATGGGGTGGCCAAGCGCACAGGCGCCGCCGTTGACGTTCACGATGTCATGCGACAGGTCCATTTCATGCATGAAGGCCAGCGGCACCACGGCGAAGGCTTCATTGACCTCCCACAGGTCCACGTCTTCTTTCTTCCAGCCGATCCGCTCCAGCAGTTTCTGCGCTGCGGGCACGGGTGCGGTGGTGAAAAGCCCCGGCGCTTGGGCATGGCTGGCGTGGCCGACGATCCGTGCGCGGATGTTCAGACCTTTGGCTTTGGCGCTGTCCTCATCCGCCAGAACCAAGGCCGCCGCGCCGTCTGAGATCGAAGATGAGTTTGCCGCCGTCACCGTCCCCCCCTCACGGAAGGCCGGTTTCAACTGAGGGATCTTCTCGGGCCGGGCGCTGGCAGGCTGCTCATCCGCGCCGACCGTGGTGCTGCCCTTGCGCGATGTCACCTCAACCGGGGCGATTTCATCGGCAAAGGCACCGCCCTCTTGGGCCTCAATCGCCCGCGACAGCGACGCGAGTGCATAGTTATCCTGCGTCTCACGGGTGAACTGAAACCGCTCGGCGCAATCTTCAGCAAAGGTGCCCATCAGACGGCCTTTGTCATAGGCATCTTCCAATCCATCAAGGAACATATGGTCGATCACCTGCCCATGGCCCAACCGCGCCCCGCCGCGCATTTTCGGCAGCACATAGGGCGCGTTGGTCATGCTCTCCATGCCGCCCGCGACCATCACATCGGTATGGCCAAGTGCGATCTGGTCAAAGGCCATCATCGCCGCTTTCATGCCAGAGCCGCACATCTTGTTGAGCGTGGTGGCCGGCACCTCTTCGCCCAGACCTGCTTTGAAGCCCGCCTGACGCGCGGGCGCTTGGCCCTGACCTGCGGGCAATACGCAGCCCATCAGCAACTCTTGCACCTCTGTTGGGTCCATCGTGCCCAAGGCCGCCTTGATCGCGCTGCCGCCCAATTCCGGGGCTGTCAGCCCGCCAAAGGCCCCTTGAAAGCCGCCCATCGGGGTTCTGGCTGCACCGGTTATCACGACATTGCGCATCACGTTCTCCTTGAGTTGGGCCGCATAACACTAGGTAAGGTTTTGCGGTTAATCACGTCTGGAACTTCACAGTCTTGAGCCATGTCTATGGAAGTTTCCGCAAAAACAGAAGACCGCTTTTGCGTGGTCGGCGTGCTCAACAAGCGGATCGACGCGGCAGGCAGTTGGTCTGATTGCCCCGCGATTACCCCCCTTGAGGCAGGGCGGCACGTATATTTCCCAAAACGGCCCCGCTGGGATCACAATTGCGCCTTGGTTGCACGGCATAAACCTAGTTGTAGCTGCATATAGCTTCCCTCGGTGCCGCGTTTAATAGCCCCCACCCAGTACGCGGTGCCGAGGAACTTCTTCCAAATTTCACCTCGCATTGGCAGAACCAACATCACGGTCTAGGGTCGCGTTGACGTATATCAGCGAGAGGCACCCCATGCGCGATTTCCATCTTCCCGGCCGGTCGGCTGTTTTGGCAACCAATGGCATGTGCGCCACCTCGCACCCGCTGGCCGCGCGGGCGGCGGTCGATATCCTTGGGCGCGGCGGCAATGCGATGGACGCGGCAATTGCTGGCGCTGTGCTGCTGGGCATTTGCGAACCGCAGATGACCGGGATCGGTGGTGATTGTTTTGTGCTTTACTCCCCGGCGGGCAGTGAAGAAGTCCATGCGCTCAATGGCTCTGGTCGTGCGCCTGCTGGGCTGGACGCCGCCAAATTGCGGGACAAGGGCGAGACAACGGTGCCGCTCCGCTCTGCCGATGCGGTGACCATTCCCACCGCCATTGACGCCTTTTGCCACCTGTCTGAGAGCGTGGGCAAATTGGGGTTGGACGCCCTGCTCGCCCCTGCGATCCACTATGCAGAGGCCGGTGTGCCCGTCGCCCCGCGCGTGGCCTTTGACTGGGCCACAGATGGCGGCACCTTGCAGGGCCGGGCACGCGACCACTTCTTGATTAATGGCAAAACGCCCCGCGTCGGCGACATTTTCCGAGCGCCGGGCCAAGCCGAAGTGCTGCGCCGCGTTGCCGCTCAGGGGCGCGATGCGTTCTATAGCGGAGAAATCGCCGAAGACATGATTACCACGCTGCAAGCCGCAGGCGGCAGCCACAGCGCCGAAGATTTTGCGGCAGCCCGCGCCGAGGTCACGACGCCTGTGTCGGGCCAATACAAAGACCTCGAAGTGGTCGAGCATCCGCCCAACGGCCAAGGCGCTACCGCCCTTTTGCTAATGAACATCCTCAACCATTTCGACATTGCCGGGATGGATCCGCAAGGCGCCGAGCGGCTGCATATTGAGGCTGAGGCCACCAAGCTTGCCTATGACGCGCGCAACCGCTTTCTGGCTGACCCGGATCACACGACGCGGTTGGACCACATGCTCGCGCCTGAAACAGCCCGCGCACTCGCAGCGCTAATTGATCCCAAACGCGCAATGGCCGCCGCCGCGCCGATCAGCGAGGCGGTGCATAAAGATACGATCTATATCACAGTGGTAGATGGCGACGGCATGTCGGTATCGTTGATTTATTCGATCTTCCACGGCTTCGGCTCGGGGCTAGCCTCGGACAAATTCGGCATCCTGCTGCAGAACCGCGGCGCGGGCTTCACGCTGGAAGAGGGTCACCCCAACGAACTGAAGGGCGGCAAGCGCCCAATGCATACGATCATCCCCGGCATGATCCGCGAAAACGGTCGCGTGACCATGCCCTTTGGTGTGATGGGCGGGGCCTATCAGCCCTGCGGCCACGCGCGCTTTGCGTCCAACCTCACTGATTTCGGCATGGATGTGCAAAGCGCCATCGACGCGCCCCGCGCCTTTGCCGATGGCCATGTCATGAAGGTCGAGCGCGGCTTTGGCGATGACGTTCGTCAAACGCTGAGCGACTTAGGCCATAAGGTTGAGATACCCGCAACCGCGATCGGCGGCGCGCAGGCCATCCGCATTCGCGAGGACGGCGTGCTTGAAGGGGCCAGTGACCCGCGCAAGGATGGCTGTGCTTTAGGGTATTGATTGGCGAAAGTCTGGCGGGCATCAGCCCGCCGGGCTCAGTTCATCTGAAAATGCAGCGGATAGGCGCCGTCGGTGAAAGGGCCAAATAGATCGGGGATATCGGGGTGATCCACCGGCTCGCCCGAATAATCCGCCACGAGGTTCTGCTCGGACACATAGGCCACATAGTAGCTCTGATCATTCTCGGCCAAGAGATGATAGAACGGCTGATCTTTCACCGGGCGGTTCTCTTCAGGGATCGACTCATACCATTCTTCGGTATTGGCGAATTCCGGATCGACATCAAAAATCACGCCACGGAAGGGATGCTTCTTGTGACGGACGATCTGCCCGAGGTGATATTTTGCGCGCGTACGTATCATAACATGCTGCCCCTACCCCTCGACGGTAGCCCTTTCAAGGGCTTTGTCCAATCATGGCGATAGTTCATAGAGAAACAGACTGTGATCGGCGCACCGACAGCGGCCTTCGGGCGTTGGCACCCCCAAAGCGGTGTGCGATCAGCGCAATACCGCCAAGCCGCGCGGCCATCACGCTAATTTAGTGATGTGATGAGCCGCGGGAATCGGGTAAAGTCCTTGAAAAAAACGTACCTATAAAAAACGAGAGGCGAGAGGCAAATGAGCAAGCATCTTCGCGCAATGATTATCGTGCTGCTGGTGGCATCCTGCGGCGGTGGCCCCCAAACGGCCCCGCGCGATTTGGATAACGCCTGCACGATTCTGAAAGAGCGCCCCGATTATTTACGTGCATTCCGCGCGACCGAACGGAAGTGGGGGGTGCCCATCCACGTACAGATGGCCACCATCCACCAAGAAAGCAAATTCGTGGCCGATGCCCGGACCCCATTCAAATATGTGCTGGGCGTGATCCCGATGGGCCGCCAGTCCAGCGCCTTTGGCTATTCGCAGGCCTTGGACGCGACATGGGATGAGTATCTGAACTCCGAAGGCCGCCGCCGTGCGAAACGCGATGAGATCCGCGACGCGAGCGACTTTATGGGATGGTATATGAACCTGACGCGCGATCGGAACGGCGTTTCCCTGCATGACGCCCGGAACCAATACCTTGCCTATCACGAAGGCCACACTGGTTATTCGCGGCAAAGCTACAACAGCAAGGCGTGGCTGGTTGGCGTCGCCGGCAAGGTCGATTCGCGCTCAAAGCTCTATGAACGTCAGATCGCCGGATGCCGCCTGCGCGGTTGGTAAACGCCCGCAGCCAATTCTAAACGCAAAACGCCCCGGTTCATCGAACCGGGGCGTTTTTGTTTCTGCAGGACCGCTTAGCGCTTGCTGCCAGCCCGTGCGCCTGCGGTGTCAAACAAGCTATTGGCGATATTGCCGCCGACCTGCATGTCACCCAGCACGACGGTTGTGGCACTGCCATTGCCGTCATTGATGATCCACTGGCGCAGTTGCACCGGGTTCCCGGTGAACTTCATCTGGATATTCCCATACTGGGGGTTTGCCGGGTCTTGGGCGGTGACGGTCGTCGCCGTGCCGTCATAGTCATGGCCCGTGACCATCTTGGCGCGGCCCAGATCGACGTTTTCCGCCAAGATGATCGACAGCGGGGTGCGCGCCAGCGGATAGGTCTCTGCCGGTTGGTTGGATTTTTTGTCGTAGATCACAACCGTGTTCGCGCCCGCAATGACAAGTCCAGATTCGGGGGCGTTATATTCAAAACGTACCTTACCGGGGCGCTTGATATAGATCGTGCCCGAACTGATGGAGCCATCATCGTTGATCTGGGTGAAGTCGCCCTTAGCCGTCCGAAGCTGGTTCAGATAGCCCGAAATCTCGCCCAGCGACAGTTGCTGCGCCGCCGCCGCGAGGGGGGCAGATACGGCCAGACCAATCGCCAGAACCGCAGAAGTAAGTTTACGCATGTTGTTCGTCCTGTGTTGCCTCACGCTCTGACATAGGGCGGGTTGCCGTGATATTCGATATCAGGGGGCGGTTTTTCGCTATCGCCCCTCACCCGGCCCATAAAAAACACCGCCGGGACGGTGATCCGGGCGGTGTTTTTATGCCTATACCCCAAGAGGGGAGGGGGAGATCGCCCCCTATGCCTGTTCCGGCACCAAAATTTCGCGCTTGCCGACGTGGTTGGCCGGAGAGACAAGTCCCTCGTCTTCCATCTGCTCCACCAGTCGCGCGGCCTTGTTATAGCCGATCGCCAGTTTCCGCTGGATGTAGGAAGTGGAGCATTTGCGGTCTTTGATGACCACCTGAACGGCGGTGTCATAAAGCGCGTCTTCGCCGTCGGTATTGCCGCCAAGGCCCAGCACCGCGTCGATGTTGCTTTCCTTATCCTCGGACGGCCCTTCGACCACGCCACCGACATAGTCGGGCTCACCGAACTGCTTGAGGTGGTTGACGATCTCTTCGACTTCTTCGTCGCTGACGAACGGGCCGTGGCAACGGGTGATCTTGGCACCGCCCGCCATATAAAGCATGTCGCCCATGCCCAGCAGTTGTTCGGCACCCATCTCACCCAAGATCGTGCGGCTGTCGATTTTCGAGGTCACTTGGAAGGAAATCCGCGTCGGGAAGTTCGCCTTGATCGTGCCGGTGATAACATCGACCGAGGGACGCTGCGTCGCCATGATCAGGTGGATACCCGATGCCCGCGCCATCTGGGCTAGACGCTGAATGCAGGCTTCGATCTCTTTGCCCGCGACCATCATCAGATCGGCCATCTCGTCGACGATAACCACGATATATGGCAGCGCCTCGGGGGTGTTTTCCTCGGTCTCAAAGATTGGCTCGCCGGTATCCTCGTCAAATCCGGTCTGCACGGTGCGGGAGAACATTTCGCCCTTGGCCAACGCTTCGCGGACGCGGCCGTTGTAGCCTTCGATGTTGCGCACGCCCATTTTGGACATCTTGCGATAGCGCTCTTCCATCTCGCCCACGGTCCATTTGAGCGCGACCACGGCCTTTTTCGGGTCGGTCACCACCGGGGACAGCAGATGCGGGATGCCGTCATAGACCGACAGTTCCAGCATCTTGGGGTCGATCATGATCATCCGGCATTCCTGCGGCGTCAGCTTGTACAGCAGCGACAGGATCATCGTGTTGATCGCCACGGACTTACCCGAACCGGTGGTCCCCGCGATCAGCAGGTGGGGCATTTTCGCAAGGTTGGCGACAACCGGATCGCCGCCGATGTCCTTCCCAAGCGCCAGCGGCAGGCGCTGGTTGCCGTCGCCGAAATCACGGCTCGACAGGATCTCGCGCAGGATCACCTTCTCGCGGTGCTCATTGGGCAGTTCGATCCCGATCACGCTGCGGCCCGGCACGGTAGACACACGTGCGGAAAGGGCAGCCATAGAGCGCGCGATATCGTCTGCCAGACCGATCACACGGCTGGCTTTAAGGCCCGGCGCAGGCTCAAGCTCATACATCGTGACGACGGGACCGGGGCGCACGGCGACGATCTCGCCCTTGACGCCATAGTCATCCAGCACGGTTTCCAGCATCCGCGCGTTTTCTTCCAGCGCCTCATCGCTTAAATGCAGGCGTTGTACGCTTTCGGGGCTTTCCAAAAGGCTCAGCGGTGGCAGTTCAAAACCCGGATGCGTATCTTCAAAGGTCAGCGCGGGCTGCGCTTCGACCTGTGCTTGTTTGGACGGCTGCACGACCCGACGGGTCGGCTGCTGCACCACTTTGCGCGGTTCGGCCGCGGGGATTTTCATCGCCGCTGGCGCGGGCGCTTGTTCCAACGGCAGTGCTTCAGACGTAACGGTATCCGCATAGTCTTCCATCATCGGCTCTTGCATCATCGGCTCATGCATCGCGGGCTCTTCGGCCATCGGCTCCTGCATCGGCTCTTGCTGGGCCTGCGGACGCCGCAACAGCGGCTCGGGGCGCAGCGTGGCGCCCCCTGCGGTCAACGGCGGCTCTGCTCGCAGTGCTGCAGGTTGGCTTGTGTTCAAAAGCAGCGGGTCCGGCCCACGGCCACGGCCCTTGGTCAGCGGCGCAGTCGTTGGCGTGTGCACGGCATTGGCTGTCCGCACGCGATTCTTGATGACATCGGCAATCTTGCTTTTGATGCGCTCTTCGCCCGGTGTCTCATCGACAATGGCGTCGCTATAGGTCTCGATCAATTCCGGCTCTGGCATGCCGTCGGCTTCGGGACGTTTGATCAGCCCCGGCATCCGACCCAGCAGACCACCGCGCGGTTCTGGCGCAAGCTCTTCCATCGGCGCTTGGGCATAGTAGTCGTCGGCTTCCTGTGCGGCCCAAGTCTCGGCTTCCTCAGCCTCTTGCCGGCGACGCTCACGGCGCTCGGCTTGACGGGCCGACAGGTTCTGCGCGGCAACAACGGCACCGCTGGCGCCCCGGCCCAACAGGGTCATCAACCCGGCATAGGCCATGATCAGACCGACCAGCAGGAACCGCGCGATGCGCATCAACTCAGCCTTGGTAAAGCCCAGCACAAAGGCCCCCAGAGCCACGATTGCCACGCCCATCAAAAGCGACATCAGCTTGACCGTCAGGGTCGAGTCGATGGGCAGGATCGTCAGCAGCGCGCCCATGACGGTATCGCCAAAAAGCCCGCCCAGACCAAAGCTATGGGTCAGCAGCCATTCCTGACCGGGGGCCAGCGTCGCGGCATAGATCGCGCCAAGCGCCACAGCGATGGGGGCAAAGATCAGACGGCCAAGAGCGCGGTCATCGCCTTGGTGCAGCGCGAAACGCCCGCCCCAGAACAGCAGGACAATGGCAATGCCCCAAGCGCCCCAGCCGACGATCATGAACAGTGGTGCGGCGATGGAGGCACCGATCCGGCCCATCCAGTTTTGCACCGGCGCATCCGTCGAGACCATCCAGTTGGGATCGTCGGGCGTGTAGCTGCCAATCATCATGGCGGCCATGACGCCCAGCAAAATCAGCGCCAGCCCCAGCAGTTCACGACCGCGCTTTTCGATTGCCTGGGCCATGTTGCTGTCTAGCAATGGATCGCGTCCCCGTGTCTGATATGCCATGTCGTCCCTCGCTTATGTCGAATACAGACAGTCGCGGATCGCTTCCAACCCGCGCGTCGTTTCGTCTTTTGGGGCCACCAAGGCGACCCGAATGTAATTCTGACCGGGATTTTCCCCGGCAACGTTCTGCGCCAGATAGCTGCCGGGCAGCACCCGTACGCCTGTCTCGCGCCACAGTTTCAGCGCCGCGGCCTCGTCATCCTCGACCGGGAGCCACAAGAAGAACCCCGCCTCGGGGCTCGCGTAACCCGGCACATTGCCAAAAATGCGGTCGGCGATGGCGTATTTCTCTTGGTAGAGTGCGCGGTTCTCTTCGACATGCGCCTCATCCGCCCAAACGGCGGCAGCGGCCTGCTGCAAGGGCAGCGGCAACGGCGCGCCCGCGTAGTTGCGCAGCTGCTTGATCTCGCGCATCGTCTCTGGCCCGCTGGCGGCAAAGCCCGCCCGTAGCCCCGGCAAGTTCGAGCGTTTCGACAGCGAGTGAAAGATCACCACCCGGTTGCGGTCGGTGCCGAGTTCCTTAACCACCTCCAGCGCGCCGGTGGGCGGCGTGTCGCGGTAGATCTCGGAATAGCATTCATCAGCGAAAATCAGGAAATCATACTTCTCGGCCAGCGCGATCAGTTCGGCCCAGTAATCGCGCGAGGCGACAACGCCCTGCGGATTGGCGGGGGAGCAAAGATAGGCCGCCGTGGTGCGCCGGAGCACCTCTTCGGGCAGGCTGGCGAAATCGGGCAAATGCCCGGTCTCGGCGGTGGCGGGGACCATGATCGGCTCCGCCGCGCCCGAAATCGCGCCGATCATATAGACTTGGTAAAAGGGGTTCGGCATCAGAATCGCCGATTTCTCCCCATTCTTGGTCGTTGGGCAGAGCGCGATGACGGCGTTATACAGCCCCTCGCGGGTGCCGTTCAGCGCCATAACCTCGCTGTCGGGGTCCATGTCGACCCCGTAGCGGCGGGCAATCCATGCGGCGATGGCGGCGCGCAACTCGGGCGAGCCGTCGTTTGGCGGGTACTTGTTGAAACCTTCGGCGTGTTTCGTGATCTCATCCGTGACCCAAGCCGGGAAAGCATGTTTCGGCTCGCCAATGGTCATATGGATAGGCGTGCCACCGCCCTCATGCCCATCAAGCAAGGCGCGCAGGCGCGGCCACACGTGGGCCGGAAGGTTCGAAAACCGCTCGGAATACATCATCAAAACTGCCTCGGATCGGGATCATTCATGCCCCGTTTGCCCCAAGGTACCCAAGGGCGCCTCTCCCGTCCAGAAAAACCGGGAGATTTGCCGCCCTTGTGGCTTTTCGGTCGTGCGCTGTTATGCCTCGCGCAGGGCCGCTTCAGCCGCTGCACCAAGGCGCAAAAGCTGTTCCTCGGCATTGGGAGCGGCCATCAAAGAGATGGCACAGGACGGCGTTCCGGTTGGCAACGTAAGCGCGCAGAGCCCCATGAGATTCGCGACTCGCGTGTTCCGCAGCGAAAGGAGATTCTGCGCGAGGTAGTAGTCGTGATCGCTGTTCAGCCGCTCAATGTTCGGCGGCAGCATCGGCGCGGTCGGCACCAACACCGCGTCATAGCCCGCCACGGCCCGGTCATAGCCTGCCCGCGCCAGATCAAGCTTGGCCCAAGCGGCAACGTAATCGGGACCAGAGAACCCCTTACCCAACCGGAAACGCTCAAGAATTTCGCTGAACATCCCTTCGGGATTGGCCTCGATTACATCGCGCCACAGCCCGTAGGCTTCGGTGGTGTAGAGGCAGGAACTCAGCGGCATCGCGTCTTCGACCTCGGGCACGGCGATTTCATCGACCGCGGCACCCGCGTCTCTCAGCCGCTCTACTGCCGCTTGGAAAGCCGCCTTTGGCTCTTCGGAAAGCTCATCCATCACGACATTGGTCAGCACCGCAAAGCGGCAGCCCTCCAACTCACTCTCTTGCAAATCGGCGGGTTTGGCCCCTTCCAAAACGCCCAGCAGCAGCGCCGCATCCTCGACAGAGCGGCAAAGCGGACCAACCGTGTCGAACTTCGCCGCCAGCGGTACCGTCCCGGCGAGGGAGACCCGCCCAGCCGTGGTTTTAAGCCCGACCAGATCATTCCACGCCGCAGGAATACGCACTGAGCCGCCCGTATCCGACCCAATCGCCGCCGCCGCCAAGCCAAAGGCCACCGACGCCGCAGCCCCGGAAGATGAGCCGCCAGAGACGCTGTCAGGCTCATTCACACAGGGCGGCGTCGCGGTGCTGGGGTTGTGACCAAGACCCGAGAAGGCCAGCTCGCTCATATGGGTTTTGCCGAGACAAACCAGCCCCATGGCGGTCGCATTGGCCAGCACTTCGGCATCGCGCTCGGGCACCCGGCCTTCGAGCAGTTTGGTGCCTGCTTCGGTGGCTGTTCCAGCGGTATCAAACAGGTCTTTCCAAGAGATCGGCACACCATCAAGGGGGGACAGGCGCTGGCCGTCGCGGGCGCGCTCTGCCGCCGCCGCCGCTTCGGCGCGGGCGCGGTCAGGGGTAACGCGGGCATAGACACGGTCGCGCATCGGATGTGCGTCGATGGCATCAAGGTAGGTATCGCAAAGCGCCACAGGGTCGATATCGCCTGTCGCAATCCCGCGCCCCAGATCCGCCGCCGTCATTTCCAACCATTCGCGCATGTCGTACCCCTTGCCGCTGTTCTTGGCGAACCTAGCGACCGTTCGGCGCATGGACAATCCCCGCGCGCAGATCATATCTAGGGCCATGGATTTTGACCACGATATCGCGATCATCGGCGGCGGGCTGAACGGCCCTGCCCTTGCCTTGGCCCTCAGCCGCGCTGGATTGCGCGTAGCGGTGATTGACGCCCTGCCCGCGCAGACGTTTGAGAACGCCGACTTCGATGGCCGCGCCTATGCGCTGGCGCTGACCTCGGTGCGACTGATGGAAGGCATCGGCATCTGGCCCGAGATCGCCGGCGACGCCCAGCCGATGCTTGAGATCAAAGTTACCGATGGGCGCGCCGGAACCGGCCCCTCGCCCATGTTCATGCATTTCGACCATGCAGAGATCGAAGAAGGCCCGATGGGTCATATGGTCGAAGACCGCCACCTGCGGCGCGCCTTGCTAAGGGCCGTCGCGGCTGATCCGGCGATCACCATGTTGAACGACACCCGCGTCACCGATCAAACGGTCGAGCCGACCGGCATCACCCTGACGCTGGAGGGCGGCAAGACCCTGCGCGCGCGGCTGGCCGTGGGGGCCGATGGGCGCGGCAGCGGCACAGCCGAACGTGCCGGGATCAAGCGCATCGCATGGTCCTATGGTCAGACGGCGCTGGTCTGCGTGGTGGATCATGAAAAGCCGCACCACGGCATCGCGCATCAGTTTTTCATGCCGCCCGGCCCGCTGGCGATCCTGCCGCTGACCGGCGATCGGTCACTCATCGTCTGGAGCGAAGCCAGCGCCAATGCTGCCGCGATCAATGCCCTGCCGAATGCGCAATACCTCGACGTGCTGCGCCCGCGCTTTGGCAGCTTTCTGGGGGAGCTCTCCCTGACCGGCGCGCGCTATAGCTATCCGCTTGGCCTGTCGCTAGCGCATTCCATGACTGCCCCTCGCGTGGCGCTTTTGGGCGATGCGGCCCATGGGGTACACCCGATTGCGGGTCAGGGTTTGAACGCGGGTCTGCGCGATGTGGCGGTGCTGGCCGAGGTGATCGCCGATGCGGTCCGTCGGGGCGAAGACCCCGGGAATGATGCGGTATTGGCGCGCTACCAAGAATGGCGGCGGTTCGACAACGCCAGCCTTGCGCTAGCGACGGACAGCTTCAACAGACTGTTTTCAAACGATAACGCGCTGATGCGTTTGGCCCGCGATATGGGGATGGCTGCGGTCAACGCCCTGCCCGGCCTGCGCCGCAACTTCATCCGCGAGGCAGCAGGCCTGACGGGGGAATTGCCCCGGTTGATGCGTGGAAAGCCCCTTTAACAGGGCCGCGCAGCGTTACAGCGTACGCGCTTCATCCGGCAACATGACCGGGATGCCATTGCGAATTGGATAGGCAAGCCCGGCGGCCTTCGACACCAGTTCCTGCTTTTCCGCGTCATAGACCAGCGTTGTCTGAGTACGCGGACAGATCAGTGCCTCCAGCATCCGGCGGTCGAATTGAACGGTCGCATCCGTCATTGCATCAAGCCCTCTTCCTGACCGCCGCGCATCGCGAATTCGATCAATGTCACCAATGTCTCGCGCCGGGTTTCCAGCGATGGCGCCTCTAGCAGCGCCTGTTTGTCTTCGTCCTCAAACTCCAGCATCATCGACAGAGAGTTAATGAGCAATTCATCTTCGGCGTCTTTCAACGTATCCCAATCTGCCGAAAGGCCGCGGGCATCGAAATAGCGGCCCAACAGGTCAAGGAAACGTGTCCGGTCAAAGGTGTCGTCAAACTCATCCTCGCCAAGATCCCGGTCAAAGCCCGACCAGTTCACATCGCAGCGGCGATAGGGGCTAAAACCTTCGATCTCTTCCACAACGCGAAACCGTGACACACCGCCCAAGGTCACCATATAGCGGCCATCTTCGGTCTCGGAAAATTGCGTGATGCGCCCGGCACAGCCAATCTGGTGCAGGCCATTGCCATCGCGGCCCGGCACTTCGTTGGGCTGGACCATGCCGATCAGCCGAGTATCCGTTTTAAGCGCATCTTCGATCATCTGAAGGTAACGCGGTTCGAATATATGCAACGGCAACCGCGAGCGGGGCAGCAACAGCGCCCCTGCCAACGGAAAGATCGCAATTGTTTTGGGCAATTCTGCTGGCTTGATCATGACAAGGGACTTAGTGCGCCCAGCTCCTCAGGCAAATATCATCGACGACAGTTTGCGGCGCCCGTTCAAGACCACCGGATCATTGGGCTTTAACGCCTCGAAAATGGTGAACATCTGGGTCTTGGCAGCGCCCTCATTCCATTCACGATCCCGGCGGAAAAGCTCCAGCAGGTGATCCACCGCCCCTTCGGCATCGTTATGCGCATAAAGCGCCTGAGCCAAGTCAAAGCGCGCTTGATGGTCGTCAGGATTGGCCTCAACCGTGTCGGTCAGCTCGGCCACCGGGCCCGCGTTGGCCGCTTGATGCGCCAGTTGTAGCTGAGCATGAGCCGCTTCCAGCTCCGGCGCTTTGGAGATTTCGATCGGCGCACCATTCAGCAGCGCTTCGGCCTGCTCCAACTCGCCCATCGCGATATAGGCGCGCACCATGCCACCGTAGGCCGGGGCGTTCATCGGGTCTTCTTCCAAAATCGCGGCAAAGGTCTGCGCCGCGTCGGCCGCAGCCCCTTCGGTCAGCATTTCTTCGGCAGCGGCCACGGCGTCGGCCAGCGTATCACCGGGCGCTTCGCCACCACCCGCTTTTACCACGCGGTCAACGAAGGCCTTGATCTCGGACTGCGGCTGCGCGCCTTGGAAACCATCAATCGGCTGACCTTTGTAGAAAGCATAGACTGTCGGGATAGATTGGATCTGCAATTGCCCTGCAATCGCCTGCGCCTGATCGACATCGACCTTCACCATCTTTACCGCACCATTCGCGGCGCGCACGGCGTCTTCCAACATCGGGCCGAGCGTCTTGCACGGGCCGCACCAAGGCGCCCAGAAATCAACGATGACCGGTACCGTCTGCGAAGCTTCGACCACATCGGCCATAAAGGTCGCTTCGGTCGTGTCCTTGATTAGGTCGGCATCTGCCGAGGCCGGGGCGGCGGTGGAAAGGTTTAGGTCAATCATGCTGTCATCCTCGCTAATCGCGTTTGGCTTTATATGGACGTGCTGAGGTCCGATTCAAAGGTCAAAACTGGCAAAAACCGGTGCGTGATCGCTTGGTTTCTCCCAACCGCGTGCATCGCGGACGATATGGCTGGAGTGCCCGGCCTGTGCGATATCAGAGGTGGCCCAGATGTGATCGAGCCTGCGGCCCTTATCAGCGGCATCCCAATCGGCGGCACGGTAGGACCACCAGCTGTAGAGATTGCCCTCTGGCACGTCCTGCCGAGTGATGTCGACCCAGTTGCCCGCATCCTGCACCGCGCCGAGCGCTTCGACTTCGACCGGGGTGTGGCTGACGACCTTAAGCAGCTTCTTGTGGTCCCAGACGTCATCCTCGCGCGGGGCGATGTTCAGATCACCCACAAGGATCGACTTCTCGGGCTTTTCACTATGAAACCAGTCGCGCATTTCCGAGAGGTAATCGAGCTTTTGTCCAAACTTCTCATTGATCTCGCGGTCGGGTTTGTCACCGCCAGCGGGGACGTAGAAGTTGTGGATCGTGGTGCCGTTTTCCAGCTTGGCCGCCACATGGCGGGCATGGCCCAACATGGCGAAATCTTGATCGCCTGCGTCCAGCAGAGGCAGCTTCGACAGGATCGCCACGCCGTTGTAGCCCTTCTGACCGCGCGCCACCATGTGCGTATAGCCAGCCGCCTTGAACGCCTCGACCGGGATTTTATCGACCGGGCTTTTGCACTCTTGCAGGCACAGCACATCTGGCCCGTGTTCGGCCAGCAACTTCAGCACCAAGGGCTCGCGCAGGCGAACGGAGTTGATGTTCCAAGTGGCGAGGGAAAAGGACATGGGGCAGGCTCCGGTCTGAGGGTGGTCCGGCACAGTAACGCGGGCGGCGCGGGGGTGCCATGAGGAAATCTGCGCACAGGTCACTGGGGCTAAAGATGGACAGCAGATAAAAAAAAGGGCCGGGCACTATGGCCCGGCCAGTCCAACAGGGAGGTATGTACCTTTACCCGGGTACAAAAGTCGGGCTTCAAACCGAGTGGCGGGTCATGAAAACCCCGCCTCTCAGAGTTTCCAACCACGCGGGGTTGGAAATGGTTCCATGATTTATGCCATCAGGCGATAACCACCGGATTCTGTCACCAGCAAACGGGCATTCGAGGGATCAGGCTCGATCTTCTGCCGCAGGCGGTAAATATGGGTTTCCAGCGTGTGGGTCGTGACGCCGGCGTTGTATCCCCAAACCTCATGCAGCAGCACATCGCGCGGCACCACACCGTCATTCGAGCGGTAGAGGAACTTGAGGATATTGGTTTCTTTCTCGGTCAGGCGCACCTTGCGGTCGTCTTCCGTGGTCAGGACCTTCATCGCGGGCTTGAAGGTATATGGCCCAAGCTGGAACACCGCATCTTCGGACTGCTCATGCTGGCGCAATTGCGCGCGGATGCGGGCCAGAAGAACCGGGAATTTGAATGGCTTGGTGACGTAATCATTCGCTCCGGCATCAAGGCCGAGGATCGTATCGGCATCGGTGTCATGGCCCGTCAGCATCAGGATCGGGCTTTTCACCCCCTGCTTGCGCATCAGGCGGCAAAGCTCTCGGCCATCGGTATCGGGCAGACCCACGTCGAGAATGATGAGATCATAAAGCGCCTCTTTTGCTTTGGTCATCGCCTCGGTGCCATTGGCGGCTTCGAAAACGTCGAAATCCTCGGTCATGATAAGCTGCTCGCTCAGCGCTTCGCGCAGGTCATCGTCATCATCAACGAGCAGGATTTTCTTAAGCTGGGGCATCTATCTCTCCGTCTGTTGCCTTATACATGCGCTTCGGCACGGGCTCCGACAAGGTATGTGACCTCTGTCTCACAGCCTCGTGTCAACAAAGCGTGAAATGTTTCAATTCCTTGGGAAATAACTTAGATAAACGCTGAAGCCTTTGCGGAGTTGCAACAAACCATGAGTTTCGCCCCGGACATCACCGAACAACTGGCGCGTGCGCGGGCCGATTTACGCATGGGCGTCCCCGTGGTTTTAGCGGGTGAGGCGCAGGCCGCGCTCGTGTTGGCGGCGGAAACGCTCACCGCGCAGCGCCTTGCTGATGTGCTGGCCTTGGGCGGTGCGCCGGTGTTGGCAATCACCGCGCGGCGGGCGGAAACGCTTAAGGCGCGCGCCTATGACGGCAATCTCGCCCGCGTGCTACTGCCCCCCGGCGCGACACCGGCTTGGGTGCAAAGCATCGCTGATCCGGCGGATGACCTACGCGCCCCGATGAAAGGTCCGCTCCAGACCGCGCGAGGTGGTGATACCGGCGCACACAGTGCTGCCCTTGATCTAGTGAAAGCCGCGCGGATGCTGCCCGCAGCGTTGGTTCTGGACTTGCCGCAAGGCGCAGATTTCGCGCAACAGCACGGTTTGACCCTCATCGACCTCACCGCCGCTGCCCCGATTCTTGCAGAGCGCAGCGCCCTGCATCCCGTGGTCAACGCCCGTCTGCCGATGGAGGTTTCCGAGGCGGGTCGTTTGCATATCTTCCGCCCCGAAGACGGTGGCGAGGAGCATTACGCGATCGAGATTGGCCGCCCTGCCCGCAACACGCCCGTTCTCTGCCGTCTACACTCGGCCTGTTTTACCGGCGATCTGATGGGCAGCCTGAAATGCGATTGCGGCCCGCAGCTTCGGGCTGCATTGGCGCAGATGGGGGGCGAAGGCAACGGCGTGTTGCTCTACCTCAACCAAGAGGGGCGCGGCATCGGCCTTGCCAATAAGATGCGCGCTTATTCCTTGCAGGATCAGGGTTTTGACACGGTTGAAGCCAATCACCGCCTCGGCTTTGAGGATGATGAGCGCGATTTCCGCCTCGGTGCGGACATTCTGCACTCGATGGGTTTCTCCGCCGTCCGGTTGCTGACCAACAACCCGCGCAAGGTGGGCATGATGGAGCAGAGCGGCGTTGCCGTCACCGAACGTGTCCCGCTGGCCGTGGGCGAGAACCGCCACAACAGCGCCTATCTGGCTACCAAGGCCGCGAAGTCGGGGCATCTGCTGTGACCCCGAACGACATGGTTTTGACCCCGACGGGGCTGCGGTTTCAGGGGCGGCGCTATGCCTGTAGCATCGGCAAGGGCGGTCTGACCCATGACAAGCGCGAAGGCGACGGGGCCACGCCGCGCGGGGTGCATCGCTTGGTCGGCATGCTCTACCGGCCTGACCGCATCCCGGCCCCAAGCGCTTGGGCGCAGCCGATCGGCCCGGGCGACCTGTGGTCCGACGCCAGTGGTCAGCCCGATTACAACCACCATGTCCGCGCCCCCTATGACCACAGCCACGAGGCGCTGCGCCGCGCTGATCCGCTCTATGATCTGGTGATCCTGACCGACTGGAACTGGCCGGAAGCCGAAGCTGGCCGCGGCTCCGCGATCTTTATCCATCAGTGGCGGCGGCCGGGCTATCCTACCGAGGGCTGCATCGCCTTTTCACGCGGGGATTTGCACCACATCGCCGCGCGGGTGGGCCCGGCGACGCGGTTAATTATTCGCTAACCCGTTCACCAAAAATAGCAGAGCCGACGCGCACATGGGTCGCCCCAAGAGCAATGGCCTGCTCAAAGTCACCGCTCATGCCCATCGACAAACCGCTAAGATCATTGCGCGCGGCGATCTTGGCCAGCAGCGCAAAATGTAGCGATGGCGCTTCATCCACCGGCGGGATGCACATCAGCCCCTTGATTGGCAGGTCCAGCGCCCGGCATTCGGCGATGAAATCATCTGTCTCGCGGGGCATCACCCCGGCCTTCTGATCTTCTTCGCCCGTGTTGACCTGAATGAACAGATCAGGGCAGCGGCCAATCTCCTGCGCCAAACGCGCGATGGTCTTGGCCAGTTTAGGCCGGTCAACGGTATGGATCGCATCTGCCAGTTCCATCGCCTGACGGACCTTGTTGGTTTGCAAAGGGCCAATGAGGTGTAGCTCAACATCCGCGAAATCCTCGCGGAACCCCGGCCATTTGCCTGCCGCTTCTTGCACGCGGTTCTCACCAAAGATGCGATGCCCTTCGTCCAATACCGCACGCACGCGGGCATCAGGCTGTACCTTACTCACAGCAATCAGCTTGACCAATCCCGCCGCGCGGCCTGCATCGGCTTCGGCTTTCGTGATGCGGTTTTGGATGTCGCTCAGACTCATTTTCGGCCCTCCATTTCAGGCGCGCAGAGAACACCAGCACCGCGCAAAAGAAAAGGGGCAGACCGAAAGGCCTGCCCCAATATTCACAGTATGTCGTTCAACTTAGAAGTTGAAGCGAACACCCATGTCGGCAACGGTGTCGCCGTCGAACTGCTTAACCACACCGCCGCGCAGCGAGGTGCCGCCGCCGAGGTCGTGGTTGAAGTCAACGCCGTAGCCGGTGTCTGCGCCGTCTTGGTCGCCAACATAGACTTCAACGTCTGTCGCTGCGCCAACGTCGAAGCGGCCAGCCAAGATAACGCGGTCGCCGTTTGTGCCGTTGTCAGCATAGGCCAGAGTTACGTCGGCGATGCCGAAGGAACCACCAGCTGTCGCTGTCCACTCGGTGTCACCCGCGTCGTCGGAGTCTTGACCACCAACTGCGAAGGTCCAGCCGCTCCATGTGTAAGCAACGTAACCAGCAACGCGATCGTTGGTGTCGGAAGCCGACACGTGCACGGCCAGATCGCCAGCGGAGTACAGAACTTCCAGACCGTTGGAACCAGCTGCGCCGCTACCACCGGAGGAGTACGCATCGCCGTTGCCGTCAAATGCGGTGTAGTCATAACCGAGACCGGTCAAACCCATGTCGATTGGGTACTGACCTGGCATGGATTCCAGAGCACCGAAGATGTTACCAACGCCGACTTCGAAGCCACCGGAGCGAGCGAAGAAGCGCACGCCGTTGATGCCTGTACCGGCAGGATCGTTGCCGTTGTCTGTGTTGTTCTGCTGGATGCGAGCACGTGCACCGAAGACAACGCCAGCGTCGGACTCAGCTGTCGCGTCGATCTGCAGACGGAAACGCGAAGTCACGTCTGTGTCGCTGTCGCCACCAGTGGAGTCGTTGTCGTTGTACATGATGCCGAAACGGCCGTAGCCGCCGAATGTCACGTCTGCTGCTGCTACACCGGCGGTCGCAACCAGGGCTGTTGTAGCGAAGAGAACTTTTTTCATGAGTTTTCCCTCGGTTTGAATTCATATGCCCAGACCGGGGAATCCGGTAAGGGTATGAAGGGTGTTTGCCCCCAATGCCCTGCACTTGGCAAGGTTCACGGGCCGCCCACCTACAATGTCACCGGGGCTGGTGCAGCTATGCCACAGTTTGGCCGTCTCGGGCTGTACACAGCGCCCGCACAGCGCCTGCCCCCCTATGCACACTCCTATGACACCTATGACATAGACCTTGCCGATATGGGCCCGCTTGGATAGACCGGAGCGCAAACAGGCAAAGGAAAGCTGCAATGGCCCTTCGTACCGCTTGCAAGATGGCGATCTCCGTTCTGGCGCTTAGCGCGCTTGCCGCCTGTGGTGGGGGCTTTGGTAGCCCTGCCACGGAACGGCCAGATCAATACACCAACCCAAACAACCCCAATAGCATTGAGACCAACCCGGAAAACACGATCTGGTCGATCTTTAACCGCAAGAACACGGACAGCAGTGTTTCGGTTAACAAGTATCTGTGGTCGGCCTCGCTTGAAGTACTGAACTTCTTGCCGGTGCAATCGGTAGACCCGTTCACGGGCGTCATCGTTACAGGCTACGGCACCCCGCCGGGCGGTGGCCGTGCTTACCGCGCGACGGTTCTGATTGACGATCCTGCGCTTGATGCCCGCTCACTTAACGTCGCGCTGCAATCTTCGGGCGGTCAGCCTGTCGCACGAGCCACCTCGCGCGCGGTAGAGGATGCGATCCTAAGCCGAGCGCGGGAAATGCGCGTGTCCGACAGCAAATTCTGAGCCCGCTGAACTCAACACGTTTCCAACGCCGGGCCTTGTGAAAGCAGCAGCCCGGCGTTTTTCATGTCACGAAGGTCCACTCATGCCCCGCTATACCCCCGCCGAGATCGAAGCCCGCTGGCAGCAAGCCTGGGAAAAGGATGGCGTCTTTCAGGCCGTTCGCAACGCTGACAAGCCGAAATACTATGTGCTTGAGATGTTCCCCTACCCCTCGGGCCGTATCCACATGGGCCATGTGCGAAACTACACGATGGGTGACGTGATCGCGCGCTACAAGATTGCCACCGGGCACAACGTGCTGCACCCGATGGGTTGGGACGCCTTTGGCATGCCCGCCGAGAACGCCGCCATGGCCATCGGCGGCCACCCGGCGGATTGGACCTATGCCAATATCGCCGAGATGAAGAAGCAAATGAAACCTCTGGGCCTGTCGATCGACTGGTCGCGTGAGATCGCCACCTGCCACCCCGGTTACTACGGTCAACAGCAGGCGTTGTTTCTCGACTTCCTCAAAGAGGGTCTGGTCTACCGCAAAAACGCCGTGGTGAACTGGGACCCGGTCGATATGACCGTGCTGGCCAACGAGCAGGTCGAGAACGGCTGCGGCTGGCGCTCTGGTGCGCCGGTGGAGCGGCGTGAGCTGACCCAGTGGTTCTTCAAGATTTCCGATCACTCCGAAGAGTTGCTCTCTGCGCTCGACAGTCTCGACAACTGGCCCGCCAAGGTAAAGCTGATGCAGGCCAACTGGATTGGCAAATCGCGCGGCTTGCAGTTTGCCTTCTCGACCATTGAAGCGCCCGAGGGTTTTGACCGGATCGAAGTCTACACCACCCGCCCCGACACACTGCTGGGCGCTTCCTTTGTCGGCATCTCGCCCGACCACCCGCTGGCCAAAACGCTGGAACGCGACGATGAAGCCGTCGCCGCCTTCTGCGCCGAATGCCGCAAGGGCGGCACCACCGAGGAGGCGATCGAGACCGCCGAGAAGCTGGGCTATGACACCGGCATCCGCGTGCGCCACCCCTTCGACACGGCGCATGAACTGCCGGTCTATATCGCCAACTTCATCCTGATGGATTATGGCACCGGCGCGATCTTTGGCTGTCCGGGCCACGACCAGCGCGATTTCGATTTCGCCAGCAAATACGACCTGCCGATCATCTCGACCTTCCTGCCTTCGGAAGATGCCTCTCCCAAACTGGCCGAGGCCTATGTGCCGCAGAAGTCGGAAAAGGTGTTCTACAACCGTGGCTTTGCGGGCGACCCGTGGCAAACCGGCGAAGACGCCGTCGATGCCGCCATCGCCTTTTGCGAGGGAAACGGCATTGGCCACGGCGTCACCAAATACCGCCTGCGGGACTGGGGCCTCTCGCGCCAGCGCTACTGGGGCTGCCCGATCCCGGTCGTGCATTGCGACGACTGCGGCGTGGTGCCGGAAAAGAAAGAGAACCTGCCAATTGAGCTGCCCTACGATGTCAGCTTTGACACCCCCGGCAACCCGCTCGACCGCCACCCGACATGGCGCAACTGCGCCTGCCCGGCCTGCGGCAAGGACGCGCTGCGCGAGACCGACACGATGGACACGTTCGTCGACAGCTCGTGGTACTACGCCCGCTTCACCGCGCCGCGCGCGGATACCCCGACTGATCTGAAAGACGCGCAATACTGGATGAACGTCGATCAATATATCGGCGGCATTGAGCACGCGATCTTGCACCTGCTCTACGCCCGATTCTTTGCCCGCGCCATGCAGATCACCGGCCACCTGCCCGAAGGAGCAGCCGAGCCCTTCGACGCGCTCTTTACTCAAGGCATGGTGACGCATGAGATCTACCAGACTCGCGACGATAATGGCCGCCCGGTCTATCACCTCCCCGAAGACGTAACGGACGGCAAATTGGCAGACGGCTCCGAGGTGGAAATCATCCCCTCCGCCAAAATGTCGAAGTCCAAGAAAAACGTGGTCGACCCGCTGCACATCATCTCGAACTACGGCGCCGACACCGCGCGTTGGTTCGTTCTGAGCGATTCGCCCCCCGAGCGCGATGTGGAATGGACCGCCAGCGGGGCCGAAGCATCTTACAAGCACCTGTCGCGCGTGTGGAACATCTGCGACCGCGTGAGCGAGATGGACCGCGATGCGACAGGTACAGGCGATGATGATCTGCTGCGCGCCCTGCACAAAACGATCCATGACGTGACGATGGGCGTGGAATCCTTCGGCTTCAACGCCGCAATTGCCAAGCTCTATGCCTTCACCGCGACACTGCAGAAATCCAAGGCAGGCTATGCCGCGCAGCGCGAAGCGATCATGACGCTGGCGCAGTTGATGTCGCCGATGACCCCGCACTTGTCGGAAGACATCTGGGCGCATCAAGGCGGCGAAGGGCTCATCACCAAGGCCCCATGGCCCAAGGCCGACGAGAAGATGCTGGTCGATGACACCGTGACCCTGCCGATCCAAATCAACGGCAAACGCCGGGCGGAAATTCAGGTGCCCGCCGACATGCCCAAGGAAGAGGTTGAAAAAATCGCGCTGGCGCATGAAGCTGTCATTCGAACGCTGGACGGGGCCACACCGAAAAAGGTCATCGTCGTGCCCGGACGGATTGTGAATGTCGTTGCCTAAGCCCGCCCATATGCGCCGCCGCTTCCTGCTGGCCCTGCCCCTGCTGGCGCTCGCCGCCTGCGGGTTCGAGCCGGTCTATGGCCCCGGCGGCGCGGGCACGGCCCTGCAAAACCGCGTGCTGGTCGATGCGCCCGAAGACCGCTTTGGCTATTTTCTGGTACGCGAGGTGGAAAGCCGTTTGGGCCGCGCGGCCACGCCCCGCTGGGGGCTGGCCCTGACCACCACCACAACCGAAGACGGGCTGGCCATCGACAGCGAAGGCAACACCCGGCGCTATAACCTGCTGGGCACCACCTCTTACGCCCTGCGCGACCTCGACAGCGGGCAGATCGTGACCTCGGGCAAGGTCGAAAGCTTTACCGGCTATTCCGCCACCGGCACCACCGTCGCCACCCGCGCCGCCGAGTTGGACGCGCAGGAACGCCTGATGGTGATTCTGGCCGATCTCGTCGTGAGCCGTCTTTACGCAGCTGACCTGCCGCAATGAAGCTCACCCCGCGCGAGGCGAAACCCTATTTCGCGCGGCCTGATCCCGCGCGGACGGGGCTATTGATCTACGGCAGCGATGCCATGCGCGTGGCGCTGAAACGGCAGGAATTCCTGAAAAACCTGCTCGGCGCCAATGCCGAAGAGGAAATGCGCCTCAGCCGGATGCCCGCAGGTGAATTGCGCCGCGATCCGGCGATGCTGTTGGACGCGATCAAGGCGGTCGGGTTCTTCCCCGGCCCACGTGCCGCACTGGTGGAAGAGGCGAATGACAATATCGCCAAAATCCTGCTCGACGCGCTGAAAGACTGGCAGCCGGGCGATGCGCAGATCATCCTCACGGCGGGCGATCTAAAGAAAACCTCCAAGGTGCTTAAAGCCTTTGAGAGCCACCCCAACGCCTATGCCACCGCGATCTATGACAATCCGCCCGACCGGGCCGAGATTGAGCAGATGCTAAAGGATGCGGGCCTCACACCCGAAGCCGACGCGATGGCCGCGCTCAGCGATCTGGCCCGCACGCTTGATCCGGGCGATTTCCGCCAAACGCTAGAGAAGATCACACTCTACAAACTGGGGGATAGCACCCCCATCGGTTTGGAAGACATCGCCGCCTGCGCCCCCACCTCGACCGAGGCCGAGGTGGACGACATCCTGCATGTGGTGGCCGAAACCCGCGCCGCCGAGATCGGCCCGGTAATGAGCAAGCTGCAAGGCCAAGGCGTGAACCCGGTGACGCTGACCATCATGGCCACCCGACATTTCCGCACCCTTTACCGCATCGCCGCCAACCCCGGCGCGCCGATCTATGGCGTGCGTGACCGCGACCGCGCGATGCGGCAGGCCCGCAACTGGGGCGCGGTGAAGCTGGAAACCGCGCTTGCGGTGCTCACTGAGACCGACCTCAAGCTGCGCTCTGCCGGGCAGCACGCCCCGGCGCTGGCTTTGGTCGAGCGTGCCTTTATCCGTCTGGCGATGCTGGGCGCACAACGTTGATTTTGGGAGAGGAAATTCAATGTATACAGTCATCGGCGGCACCAAATCGCGCGCGTTTCGCGTTATGTGGATGCTCGAAGAATTAGGCCAACCCTACACGTTGAACCCCGCCGCGCCGCGGTCCGAAGAGGCGCGCAAATACAACCCGTCAGGCAAGATCCCCGCGCTTGTGGATGGCGAAGAGGTACTGACCGATTCTATCGCGATCATGACATATCTGGCCGACAAACACGGGGCACTCACCGCCCCCGCAGGCACCCCCGAACGCGCACGGCAGGATGCGATGACCTTTTGGCTGATCGACGAATTCGACGCCGTGCTTTGGGCGGCGGCGAAACACAGCTTTGTTTTCCCCGAAGAGGCGCGTGTGCCCGCTATCAAAGATAGCCTTAAGGCCGAGTTTGATCGCGCGGCCAAGGGACTTTCGGATCGTCTAGAAGGCCCATTCCTGATGGGCGATGAGATCACCGTCCCCGACTTGCTGGCCGTACATTGCATCAACTGGTCGATCGGCGCGAAATTCCCGCGTGTGGATGACAAGCTGAACCTCTGGGCGAAATCCCTGCGCGAACGCCCCGCTTTCGTCGCGGCGATGGCCAAAGAAAACGGTTAACGCCGCGCCCATTCCACAGCATGGCGGCCCGCCCAATGGCCGGTCGCCAGACAGCCGTTGATCAGATAACCGCCCGTAGGCGCCTCCCAATCCAGCATTTCCCCGGCGGCAAAGACGCCCGGTAAGTCGCGCAGCATCAGCCCCGTATTGAGCGCATCTAATCGCATCCCCCCCGCCGTCGAAATCGCCTCATCCATCGGGCGCAGTCCGGCGTGGGCGATGGGCAGGTTCTTTAGCAAGGCGGCCAGAGCTTCGGCATCCTGCGGCAGCGGGCGCGCCATTTCTTGGAGCAACGCGATCTGCGCGGGGGTAAGTTTCAGACGCTTGCGGAGGTGGTTCGCCTGACTGTCCTTGCCGCGCGGTTTCGCCAGACGCGCCGCCACGTCGCCAATCTGCAAGTCCGGCAACAGATCAAGCGCCAACCCATGTCCTTCACGCAGCCCGCGCGAAACGGAATAGATGCCACCACCCTCCAACCCTTTGGCTGAGATCACCGCCTCCCCGCGTGAGTGGTAGGGGCCGGCAGACCATGCCACCCCTTTCAGCGCAGCGCCGAAATGGCGGGTCATATGCGGCGACCAATCGACCAGCAGACCGACATTGGCCGGAGCAAAATCGCGCAGGGCCACGCCGCGCTCGGCCAGCAGGGGCGCCCATGCCCCCGTCGCGCCAAGCCGTTTCCAACTTGCGCCGCCGAGGGCGAGTACAGTTACATCTGCTTCAATCTGCTCAGGTCCCTCTGGCGTGTTGAAAACAAGTGCATCGCCCTCCCAGCCCTGCCATTGCCAGCGGGTATTGATCTGCACGCCACGCTCGGTCAAGCGTGCCAACCACGCGCGCAACAGCGGTGAGGCCTTCATCGCACGGGGAAAGACCCGCCCGGTCGAGCCGGTAAAAACCTCCTGTCCCAAGCCTTCGGTCCAATCCTGCACCGCTTGGCCATCAAACGCCTCAAGCACCGGACGCAGAACGGGGCTTGCCTCCTGAAAGGCTGCGAGGAACGGATCGAACGGCTCTGCCTTGGTCAAGTTCAGCCCGGATTTGCCCGCCATCAGGAACTTGCGTCCTACCGAAGGCTTTGCTTCGCAAAGCGTCACCGACAGCCCTGCATCCGCCATGACCTCTGCCGCCATCAACCCGGCGGGGCCGCCTCCGATAACCAGCGCGCTCTTCATCGACGGGTTTGCGGATCGAAGACGCCGCCCTCTGGCGCGCACATATCTTTGATCCCACTGGCGATCTCGGCGGGTGCTGCAAGCGTATCAGCGGCGAGCTGAGCGGCGTGGGTAAGCAGGTCGTCCCCTTCAACGATGCGGTCGATCAGGCCAAAGGCCAGCGCTTCTTCTGCCGTGATCTTCTGCCCGCCCATCAACATCAGCTTGGTTCGCGCAGGCCCAATGAGCGCCGCCATCCGCGCCGGATCCGAGGGCTGCGGCAGAAAGCCAAGCTTCATCACCGGATAGAAAAACTTAGCCCCCGGGACCGCGATGCGCAGATCACAAGCCAGCGCCATGCCCATTGCGCCCCCGGCCAGCGTGCCATTCAAGGCGGCGATGCTTAGCCCCGGCAGTGCTGCCACCGCGCCCGAAAGGCGCTCCCAAACATCCGACTTGGCCAATCCCGCGCGGGCTTCGTCCAGATCGGCACCAGCGCTGAACACCTTGCCGCGCCCCGTTAGGATCACTGCACGGGCGGTTTGCGCCGCCTCCATGATCTCGGCCAGCTCGACCAACATAGCATGGGTCAGGGAATTGGCCTTGTCGGGACGGTTGACCGTGACGGTCCAGATGTCGCCTGCGCGGTCGAGCTCGATCATATGAGGCCCACCGCCCTGCGGATGTCTTCGTCACGGAGCGAAATCTCATCGCCCAAGAAACGATCCGCCTCTGGGCCACACATCCACAGAAGGGTACGCGCAGGCCAGTCGGCGGGAATATGTACGTCCCAGTCAAGCTGGCTTACCGGGTTCACGCCGCTTTGCTTGATGTCGCGCTGCATGTCGGTAGCAACGGTGCCGGGCGACAGACCGATGGCGCGGATGCCGTTGCCGCCCTCTTCGTGGTGCAAACATTGGGTCATCATGTTCGCCGCAGCCTTGGAGGCGCAGTAGTGGCTCCATGCCTCGACCGGACCATGGGCCGCCCCGGACGAGATCGTAAGGATCGTGCCACCGCCCCCGTCTTTCATCACCGGAAGGGCCGCGCGCATCCCGTGGAAGACGCCGGTCACATTGATGTCGATGGCCTTGGCCCACTCGGCCGGATCGGCTTCGGCCAAAAGTGAGATCGGGTCGATGACGCCGGCGTTGTTAATCAAGACATCAAGCCCACCAAACGCCTGCCGCGTTGTTTCCACCGCCGAGGACATCTCGTTATAGCGGGTCACATCGCAAGGGATGGCGATGGCCTGTTTGCCCAACTCCCCCGCCAGATCGGCGATGGCATCCTGACTGCGTGCAAGCAGGGCCACATTGCCACCCGCCTTGGCGAAGACCCGCGCGGCCGCAGCGCCGATGCCCCGGCTGGCGCCGGTAATCATGATCGTCTTGCCTGTCATATCCATGTGATGATCCTTCCGCTAACTTTGTCATTGCTTAAGTGCTGTGGTAATCCGCCGATCAATCAGGGTCCAGCCTCGCGTGGCTTGACCCTGCGCGGGGATTGGCAGACTCTGCGCTTAACTCATTGCCGAAAAGGATTTTCCGATGTCCCGCATTCCCACAGCATCGCTGTTTCTCTCCCTCCCGGTTACGCTGGCATCGACGGCCCTTTGGGCCGATCTGACCCCGGCAGAAGTCTGGGGCGATTGGCGCCAATATATGGAGAGCATGGGCTATCAGGTCGAAGCCCAAGAGGCCACGGAAGGGGATGACCTTACCGTAAGCGACGTAACCCTGAAAATGGAAATGGCCGAAGACGGCGGGGATTTCTCCATGTCGCTCGGCACGCTGAACTTTGAACAAGAGACCGACGGCGCGGTTAACATCCTTATGCCTGATGTCATGCCGATGACCATCAACGTCGCCCCCGAAACACCCGAGGATGAGCCGGTGTCGATGGTGCTGAACTACGCCCAGACCGCCCCGGTGATGCGTGCCAGCGGCAGCCCCGATGCGCTGCAATATGACTATGCGGCTGAGACGATCTCGCTCACGCTGGCGGGTCTGAAGGTTGGCGAGCAAAGCTACACCGAAGAGCAGGCCAAGTTCAGCCTTACCGGGAGCGGCGTCAGCAGCCGGACTGAAATGAGCGGCACCGAGACGCGCAGCTATGATCAATCGGGCCGCATCGACAGCCTGACGTATGACGTGGTGATGAAGACCCCCGATGATCCCGCGCGCGTCGCGATGAAAGGTGGTTTGGCGCAGGTTGTCTTTGACGGCAGCGGCGCATTGCCGATGATCGACGCGGGTTCGGACATGGCCGCGATGATGCGCGCGGGCCTGACCTTTGACGGTAACTTTACCGCTGGGGCGGGCAACACCGAGATGGAAGTTTCAGACCCCGAAAATGGCGATTTCGGCCTGATCAGCAGTTCTTCGGGCGCGAAGCTGGGTGTCAGTATGGGGCCAGAGGGGCTTGCCTATAAAGGCGGCCAGAAGGACATCGATGTAAATGTCACCGCCGCCGACATGCCCTTCCCAATCCAGTTCAGCATGGCCGAAAGCGCCTTTGACATGAAGATGCCGATCATGGTGACTGATGAGCCGCAAGACTTCGCCTTCGGCGTCACGCTCGACAGTTTTGAAATGTCGGACATGATCTGGGGCATCTTTGACCCCACCGGCCAACTGCCCCGCGATCCGGCGACATTGGTCGTAGATATTTCGGGCAAGGCCAAGATGCTGTTTGAATTGCTGGACCCCGAAGTCGCATCCACCATGGGCGATCAAGCACCGGCAGAGGTTCACGAATTGACTGTGAATGAGGTCACGCTGGACCTTGCTGGCGCTGAATTCGACGCGACAGGCGCCATCACATTCGACAACGACGGTATGAGCGGCGCCCCCGGCATGCCCCAACCCGTCGGCACGTTGGACCTGTCGCTGATCGGCGGCGTGACACTGCTCGATAAACTGGTGACAATGGGTCTGGTCCCGCAAGAGCAGGCAATGGGCGCGCGGATGATGATGGGTCTCTTTACCGTACCGGGCGACGGCGAAGATTCCTTGACCTCAAAGATTGAGTTTACCGAAGACGGCGGCATCCTCGCCAATGGTCAGCAGATCAAATAACCCCACAGCGCGGGTTTTCCCCGCGCTCTCCCAACTGGGAAAATACAGTGTTGCCCTTGCCCCCTGCGGGGCGGGGGATTACCCCTTTTGCAACCCAAGCGGAGCCAAACCATGCCAGAAGCCCTTGATGCATTGACCAAGTCCCTTTTGCAGGCGGCCACAAATGCCGGTGCAGATGCGGCCGATGCAATGGCGATCACGGCAAGCTCTGTCTCGATCGAGGTGCGCGGCGGGGCACTGGAACAGGCCGAGCGCTCCGAAGGGACAGACATCGGGCTGCGGGTTTTTGTCGGGCACCGCTCGGCCAATGTTTCGGCCTCTGACACATCGTCGCGCACGATTGAGGAAATGGCCGAACGCGCCGTCGCCATGGCCCGCGAAGCGCCCGAAGACCCCTATTCGGGGTTGGCCGATCCGGATCAACTCTCTGCCCGCCGCGATGCCGAAGGGCTGGAACTTTATGACGCGACGCCTGAACCTTCCCCCGAAACGCTGCAAGATGACGCCGCCCGCGCAGAAGCCGCCGCTTTGGCCGTCAAAGGCGTAAGCCAAGTACAATCTGCAGGCGCAGGTTATGGCGCACAAGAAATCTACCTCGCCGCGACCAATGGATTCGAAGGCGGCTATGCCCGCAGCGAACGCGGCCTGTCCTGTGTGGCCATCGCAGGCAGCGGCACGGGGATGGAACGGGACTATGACGGCGACAGCCGCATCTTTCAGGCCGATCTGCGCGATGCCGGGGACATCGGTACACGTGCAGGCGAACGCGCGCTGGCGCGGCTTGATGCGCGCAAACCACCGACCGGCAGCTATCCAGTGCTGTTTGACGAACGTATCGCCGCGTCGCTGATTGGCCATTTGCTGGGTGCGATCAACGGTCAGGCGATTTCGCGCGGTGCATCGTTCCTGCGCGATGCAATGGGTGAACAGGTGCTTCCCGCAGGCTTGTCGCTGATCGAAGACCCGACCCGCATCCGCGCCACTGGCTCTCGCCCATTCGATGCCGAAGGGCTGCCGACCAAGCAGCGTGCTATTGTCGAAAAAGGCATCCTCCAAGGTTGGACGCTGGATTTGGCCACCGCCCGCAAGCTAGAGCTTGCCCCCACGGGCAACGCCGCGCGCGGGCCCGGTTCTGGCCCGCAACCGTCAAACTGGAACATCGCGCTGACGCAAGGGAACACCAGCCGCGACGATCTGATCGCTGAGATGGGCACCGGGCTGTTGGTGACCTCTATGATAGGCAGCACTATCAATCCCAATACGGGCGACTATTCGCGCGGGGCTTCGGGCCTGTGGGTCGAAAATGGTGAGATCACCCATGCGATCAACGAATGCACCATCGCGGGCAATCTGCGTGACATGCTGCGGGCGATGATCCCTGCCAATGATGCGCGCACGCATCTCAGCCGCGTCGTGCCCTCGCTGCTGGTGCCGGGAATGACCCTTGCCGGTGCCTGAGGACGACCTCACCCTTTTGATCGACGCCGCCCTTAAGGCGGGTGCAGTGGCGCGCGGCTTTGTCGGGGCCACGGCCAAACGCTGGGATAAGCCCGATAACGCAGGCCCGGTGACCGAAGCCGATCTGGCCGTGAACGATCTGCTACTGGCGGAACTGCGGGGCGCACGGCCCGACTATGGCTGGCTGTCTGAGGAGACTGAGGACAATACCGACCGGCTGGGGCATGAACGGGTCTTTATCATCGACCCGATCGATGGCACCCGCAGTTTTGTCGAAGGCTCCGACACATGGGCGCATTCGCTGGCCGTGGCTAAGCAAGGTGAAGTGACGGCGGCGGTGGTCTATCTGCCGATGCGCGATATGCTCTATGCTGCCAGTCGTGGCGGAGGCGCCACGCTCAACGGTGCGCCGATCCGCACATCTGAAATCAGCAATTTGGCCGAGGCGACCGTGCTCGCCGCGCGGCCCGCGCTCGTGGCCGAACGCTGGCACGGGGGGGCGCCGCCCGTTTTCAAGCGCAGCTACCGCCCCTCGCTTGCTTACCGCATGGCGCTGGTGGCCGATGCGTCTTTTGACGCGATGATCACCCTGCGCCGCACTTGGGAATGGGACATCGCCGCAGGCACCCTGATCGTGGCCGAAGCAGGCGGCACCTGTGCCACTTCGACTGGCGCGCCGCTGCAGTTCAACAACCCCGATCCGCGTGTGGACGGCATCGTTGCGGGTGGCCCTGCGGTACACCGCGCGTTGATCGACGCCCTTGCGTGACCAGCCCCATCTGCTAGGCACTATGCGCAGTACCGCAGCTTTGACAGATCAAAGGACAGCCTCATGACCCAACGCCTGCACCTTGTTTTCGGCGGCGAACTTATTGACCCGACCAAGAATGCGTTCAAGAACGTTGACGACATCCATGTCGTCGGGATTTTCCCCGATTACGCCACCGCCTATGATGCGTGGAAATCCGAAGCACATCGCACCGTGGACAACGCCCATATGCGTTATTTCATCGCGCATCTGCATCGCCTGCGCGACGAGGAAAAACCCGCTTCTCCCACCGAAGAACTGGACTAAATCACAATGGCGGCCCGGTCGCTGGGGCTGACGGCCTATCGGGCGCTTGTGCGCCGTGGCGGGACCGAGAGCGAAACGCCCTATGCACCGCGCCCACAAGGTGAATTGGTCTGGATGCATGCCGCAGAGGCGGGCAATGTGTTGGCCGTGCTGGACCTTGCCAAACGGTTGATGACGATGCGCGACCGTGTGGCCGTGCTGGTGACCTTGCCCGAAAGCGCCGCAGCTCATGACATACCAACGACCGAGACGCGCGATCTTTTTGTCATCCAAACCCCTAGCGAGCATCCCGAGGATGTAGGGCGCTTTCTTGAGCACTGGCGGCCGGATTTCTGCCTTTGGACATGGGGCGCGCTGAGGCCCAACCTTGTGTTGGAAACTTCGGCACGCGGCTGTGCTATGGTGATGATCGACGCCGACAGCGCGGCTTTCGATGGTCGCCGCCACCGCTGGCTGCCCGATGTGACCCGAAAATTGCTCGCCACATTTGAATATGTCTTTGCCCGCTCTGACACTGCCCTGCGCCGCCTTGTGAACCTAGGCCTGCCCCGCGCTAAGGGAGAGGCGACCTCGGCGCTGTTGGCGGGCGGTCAGGCGCTGCGCTGTGCGGATACAGATCTTGCCGATATGTCGGCCTGCCTTGTCGGGCGCCCGGTTTGGTATGCCACGCAGGTGCTGCCCGAAGAAATTCCCGTCGTACTTGCCGCGCACCGCCAAGCGCTGCGCCTATCGCATCGGTTGCTCTTGATCCTGCACACACATGACTACGCTACCGCGGATCAAGCCTATGAACGCGCCCGTGCGCGTAGGTTCACCACGATACGCTGGGGGGATGATCCCTACCCCGATGAGACGACGCAAGTCATGGTGGTCGATGATCCCGGCGACCGGGGACTGTTCTTTCGTGTGGCGCCGGTGTCTTTCCTTGGGTCATCGCTGGTCTCGGGCCACGGTGGCTGCGACCCGTTTGAGGCAGCAGCGCTCGGTTCAGCTGTGCTTTATGGCCCTAAGGTGCGCAACTATCTGCCTTCCTACGGGCGGCTTGCCACGGCGGGGGCCGCGCGGATCGTCAATGATGCGGGCGCGCTTGGCAATGCGGTGTCGCGGCTGATCGCGCCGGATCAGGCGGCGACCATGGCCCATGCGGGCTGGGACGTGATCAGCGAAGGGGCCGAACTGGCCGACCGGGTGATTGAATTGATCCAAGACCGTCTTGATGAAAAAGCGGGGGAGCTTGATGCGCGCACCTGAGTTCTGGCACCTGCCCCGCCCCGATTGGCGCGCGCGCTTGTTGCAGCCACTGGGCGCGGTCTACGCCACGGCCACCGCGCGGCGGTTGGCCAGCGGGGTGCCGTTGCGTTTGGGCATTCCGGTGATCTGTATCGGCAATATCAATGCAGGCGGCACGGGCAAGACACCCACAGTGATGGCGGTGCTCCAATATCTGCTAGAGCGCGGCCACCGCCCGCATGTCCTTTCACGCGGCTACGGCGGCACGCTGGAAGGGCCGGTGCGGGTGGATCCTGCACGGCACAGCGCGGGCGAGGTGGGGGATGAACCGCTGCTGCTGGCCGCGTTCGCGGATGTCTGGGTTGCCCGTGATCGTGCTGCGGGCGCGCAGGCGGCAGAGGCGGCGGGCGCCAGTGTCGTAGTCCTTGATGACGGCTTCCAAAACCCCGCGCTGGTGCAGGATCTTAGCATCGTTGTGGTGGATGCGGTCAAAGGTTTCGGCAACGGCCTGTGCCTGCCCGCCGGGCCGCTGCGCGAGCCTGTCGCAGCGGGGCTGGCGCGGGCCGATCTTTTGATCTCTATCGGGGATGAGGCGGCGCAGGCGCGCTTTGCGAAACGACTGCCTAAGACGGACCTGCCCCACGCTCGTGCCGAACTCGCACCGCTGCAAACCGGGATGGATTGGTCGGATTCCCAAGTGCTCGCCTTTGCAGGCATCGGCCACCCTGAGAAATTCTTTGCAACGCTGCGCGGGCTGGGGGCTACGATCCTCCACGCCGAGGCGCTGGAGGATCACCAGCCGCTGACGCCACGGCTGATGCTCCGGCTAGAGACCGAAGCCGCGATGCGCGGCGCCCAGCTTGTTACCACTGAAAAGGACGCGGTACGCCTGCCGATGGAGTTCCGCGCCAAAGTGCTGACCCTGCCGGTGCGCCTGTCCCTGCCCGAGGGCAACGCGCTGCATGCAGCGCTGGACAGGCTGCCACCGCTTTAGGCCTTGTTGTCTTCGCCCAGTTTCGGCGCGGGCCGGTGCAGCGAAAGCTCGGCCCCCGAAAAGGTGAAGGGCGACCGCAGCCCCGGCACGCCGTCGAGGTCAATCTGCATGCCGCGTGCAATGACATGCGGATCGGCCATGACATCTGACATATCGTTGATCGGCCCGGCAGGCACGCCATGCGCCTCACAGGCAGCGAGCAGATCATCACGGCTGCGCAGACGGGTGGCCCCGGTCAAGCGGCGGATCATCTCGGGCCGGTTGGCGACCCGGTCGGCGTTCTTGAGGTAATCGGACGCCGTGGCCATGTCATCGAGGCCCAGCAACTGGCACAGGCGCTGATATTGCCCGTCATTGCCCGTGGCGATGATGAGATGGCCGTCGGAACACTCAAACACCTCATAGGGTGTCAGGTTGGGATGCGCGTTGCCCATCCGCGTCGGCGCCTTGCCGGTGGTGAGATAGTTCATCGCCTGATTGCCGGTGATCGCCACGGCGCAGTCAAGCAGTGCCATGTCGATATGCTGGCCGACGCCGGTTTGGTGACGCTGATGCACAGCCGCCAGAATCGCGGTGCTGGCATAGACCCCGGTAAAGATATCGGTGATCGCCATGCCGGATTTCTGCGGCTGGCCGTCCGGTTCGCCAGTGATCGACATCAGGCCCGACATGCCTTGAATGATGAAATCATAGCCCGCGCGGTGGGCGTAGGGGCCGGTATGGCCGAACCCCGTGATCGAACAATAGATCAGTTTTGGGAACTGGGCAGACAGGCTGGCATAATCTAACCCGTATTTCGCCAATCCCCCGGTTTTGAAATTCTCAATCACGATGTCTGCGTCGGCCAAGAGTTCCTTGACCTGCGCCTGCCCTTCTTCAGTCCGGAAATCCACGGTGACCGAGGCTTTGCCCCGGTTGGTGGAGTGGAAATAGGAAGCGGTGACATCCTCGTCCCGGGTGACGAAGGGCGGGCCCCATTGGCGGGTGTCATCCCCCGCCGGGCTTTCCACTTTGATCACCTCGCATCCGAGGTCCGACAGTGTCTGACCGGCCCAAGGGCCAGCCAGAACACGCGCCAATTCGACGACTTTCAGTCCTGCAAGCGGAGCGGTCATTAGCCAGCCAGCGCTGTGTCGAGGATCTCTTTCATGTCGGCATAGGACATGTTCGAGTGTTTCTTGCCGTCGATGACGAAGCTCGGTGTGCTAGAGATGTCATCCTCTTTGGAGTTCTCGGTGTACCATGCCACCAGCGCCTCGGCTTTTTCACCGTCTTTCAGGCATTCGTCCAACATCTCGTTATCAAGGCCAGCCAGACGGCCGATCTTGCGCAATTCGTCAACGATGGCCGCAGGTTCGCCCGCTCGGGTCCACTCGCTTTGCGATTTGTAGATCAGGTCGGCGATGCCAAAGAATTTTTCTTGCCCGCCGCAGCGCGCCACCATGGAGGCCCAGAGGCCGTAGCGGTCGAAATAGACTTCGCGATAAATGAATTTCACTTTGCCGCTGTCGATGTAATCGGCCTTCAGCTTTTTGAAGGTATCGTTGTGGAAGGTCGCACAATGCGGGCAGGTGAAGGAGGCGTATTCGATCATCGTGACCGGCGCGTTTTCGTCGCCCATGACCATCTCGGTGATGCCGGAGGTATCCACGTCGCCCTCGGTCGTTTGCGCGTTCGCGGCACCAACGAAAGGTGTCAGCGCGGTGCTGCCAAGGGGGGAAGAGCCGAAGCTGCTTGCGGCAAACCAGCCACCGACGCCGAGTGTGGCGAGACCGCCAAGGATTACGTTTCTGCGATTCATGAGATGTTCCTTTGTCTGTTACGTCAGCTTTAGGTTGGTCAGCTTTGGTTCTTGTTCAATATGTTCTCGCCCAGACGTGCAAGGGCTGCGCGCAGCCCTTCGTCGGCCACGGGCTGGGCGGCTTCGGCTGCTTTGCGTTGCAACGCGGGGGTCGGGCTGGGTTTTTCGGCCTTGGGTTTATGGTCAAACGCCACCTGCCCTTCGGCAAAGCCGGTCGCCGCCGTCTGGGTGATCCGTACCCGCGCGATGGCGTTATAGCCATAGACCGCGTTGACCCGCGCGCGCAGTTGCTCTTTTTGCATCTCCAGCATGGGCGCATTGGCCCCGGTGGTCAGCAGGGTCAGCGTGGCACCGATGCCTTCCTTGCGGCCATAGCTGACCTCAACCGGGCGCGAGATGGCGGCAGTTGCTTCGCCCGCGATCTCGGTCCAATGGGTCAGCAGACGCGATTGCGCGAAGCCACGGGTCTCGCTCGCCTTGCGAATCTGCTGCGAGAGCAGGCTGTCGGTGCGTTTGAACCCTTTTGTAGTCGTACGACGTGGCGGCATGGCTTTGTTTCCCGAATATGCTGACATACATAACCATTTGCCCCCGCGTCACCAGCCCCTGCCCTGTGGAAAGGCCTAAACATTGCGTGAGAAGACATCCGTCAGCAAGCTGCCGCCGATCCTGCTAGAGTGGTACGACACCCATGCCCGCGCCCTGCCGTGGCGGGTGCCGCCGCACGACCGGATGGCCGGGGTCATGCCCGACCCCTACCGCATCTGGCTGAGCGAGGTCATGTTGCAGCAGACCACCGTGGCCACGGTAAAGGACTATTTCGCACGGTTCACCGCCCGCTGGCCGGATGTAGGCGCGCTGGCCGCCGCCGAAGATGCCGATGTGATGGCCGAATGGGCCGGGCTTGGCTATTACGCCCGCGCCCGCAACCTGTTGAAATGCGCGCGTGCAGTGGTGGCAGAGCATGGTGGCAACTTCCCGGCGGATCACGACGCGCTGCTGAAACTGCCGGGGATCGGGCCTTATACGGCGGCGGCGATCTCCTCCATTGCGTTCGATCTGCCCCACGCGGTGCTTGATGGCAATGTCGAGCGGGTGATGGCGCGGGTCTATGACATCCACACGCCCCTGCCCGCGGCCAAGCCCGAGTTGATGGTGCGGGCCGTCGCGCTGACCCCGCAGGACCGGCCCGGAGACTATGCCCAAGCCGTGATGGATCTGGGCGCAACGATCTGCACGCCAAAGTCCCCCGCCTGCGGCATCTGCCCGTGGCGCGAGCCCTGCGTCGCGCGGGCAGAAGGCACAGCGGTGCTCTTGCCTAAGAAGACGCCGAAAAAGCCGAAACCCATCCGCCACGGCACCGTCTATCTGGCGCAGCGCGAGGATGGCGCGTGGCTGCTTGAGACTCGGCCCGACAAAGGGCTGCTTGGCGGGATGCTCGGTTGGCCCGGTTCCGACTGGGTCGATACGGCAGAGCCGCGGCCCGAAGGCACGCCGCCGCTGGCCGCCGATTGGCAGCCCCTGCCCGGTGAGGTGCGCCATACATTCACCCATTTTCACCTGATGCTGACCGTACAGCACGCGCGGGTCGGCCATGATACTGCGCCAAATGTCGGCGAATTCATCGGCCAAAACCAGTTCAGCCCCAGCGATCTGCCCACTGTGATGCGCAAGGCTTTTGATCTGACCCGCTAGCGCCGCGTCAGGCTTTGTACCCCCGGCGATCTGCGGTATATCTGGCGGGCAACAATGAGGTGCCCCATGCCGAACCGCATCATCGCCCCACAAGACCTTGCCCGCCTCAGCCGCGCCTTGCCGTTTTGGCTGTCGCTGCTGCTGATCCCGCTGGCGTGGTTTTGTGCCCTGCAGGGCGGATGGGCCATCGCACTGCTGCCGTTGGTGACGTGGTATCTCTTTTCCCTGCTCGACGCGGTGCTGGGGCTGAACCTCGACAACGCTGATCTGGAAGCGACCGACGATGACCTTTACTGGTATCGTCTTGTCACGCTGATCTGGACGCCACTGCAATTCCTGACCGTCTTTGGCCTGATCTATTACGCCACGCGCGCCGCGCATCTGGACACGGCAGAGCGTATTTTCCTGTTCTTTGGCGTCGGCGTCATCACCGGCACCATCGGGATTAATTACAGCCATGAGTTGATGCACCAGCGGAATAGGACCGAACGGCGGCTGGCGGATTTCCTGCTGGCCATGGTCCTCTATTCGCATTTTCGGTCGGAACATCTGCTGGTGCACCACCGCCATGTCGGCACCCCGCGCGACACGGTGACGGCGCGCTATAACGAAGGGTTCCACCGCTTCTACCCCCGCGTGCTGCGCGAGTCGCTGACCTCGGCCTTTCATGCCGAAAAGAACATGCTGGCGCGCAAGGGGCTGCCTTGGACCGATCCGGGCAATCCGTTTTTCAAATACTGGGCGCTGCAAGCCGCCTTCTTGTTGCTGGCGCTGGTGCTGGGCGGATGGAGTGGCTTGGGCCTGTTCCTCGTGCAGGCCGGGGTCGCGATCTGGCAGCTGGAGCTGGTCAATTACATCGAACACTACGGGCTGACGCGCAAACATCTGGGCGGTAGCAAGTATGAACATGTCCAGCCGCGCCATTCTTGGAACGCAGCGCATAGGGCGTCGAACTGGCTGCTGATCAACCTGCAACGCCATTCCGATCACCACTACAAACCCGACCGCCGTTTCCCGGTCTTGCAGACCTATGGCACGGGCGACGCGCCGCAGTTGCCCTATGGCTATCCGGTGATGACCATGGCCGCGATGGTCCCCCCGCTGTGGCGGCGCATCATGAACCCCCGCGTGCGCAAATGGCGCGAGATGTACTACCCTGAGATCACCGACTGGAAAGCCTACAACAAGGCCAGCAATCCCCTGCCCCGGCTTTAGGCAGCGATTGTTACCAGTGGAGTGGGCGGGTGCATTAAGTCCGGCCACAAAAAAACCCCGCCAAGCGGCGGGGTCAAGGTAGGCCCCCGTGTGGATGCCCCTCACGCAGAGGGGCCACGGGCGCCGGCGGTGTTCGATTATTCGGAGTGGATCAGTTCGCCATTTCAGCTCTGATCTGCTGACGCAGAATGTCGATGGGGACATTCTTGCCGTCTTTCTTGTAGCACCAATAGGTCCAACCATTGCAGCTTGGCGCTTTCTCATAGGCCGCGCCCACCTGATGGATCGACCCTTTGACATCGCTGCCAATGAGGGTGCCATCGGCACGGACCTTGGCCTTGTGGCGGCCATTCATGGAATAGAGGTTCTCGCCCGGGCGCAGCATGCCACGCTCGACCAACTGGCCGAAGGGCACGCGCGGCTCGGCACGTTTGGAGGTGGTGGTTTGCAGCGCCTCGTTGTCGAATTTGCGCACCATCGAGATGCGTTTCTCGGCAACCTTGCGGTAAGCTTCCTCGCGTTCGATGCCGATAAAATCACGGCCCAACATCTTGGCGACAGCGCCGGTGGTGCCGGTGCCAAAGAACGGATCAAGAATCACATCGCCGGGGTTGGTCGAGCCAACGAGGACCCGGTGCAGCAGGCTTTCGGGCTTTTGCGTCGGATGCGCCTTGTCTCCCGCCTCGTCTTTCAATCGCTCATGGCCGGTGCAAATCGGCAGCACCCAATCACTGCGCATCTGGATGCCTTCGTTTAGCGCCTTCAGCGCTTCGTAGTTAAAGGTGTATTTGCTGTTCTCGCTTTTGCCGGCCCAAATCATCGTTTCATGGGCATTGGTAAAGCGCTTGCCGCGGAAGTTCGGCATCGGGTTGGACTTGCGCCAAACCACATCATTGAGGATCCAGAAACCTTGATCCTGCAACGCTGCACCAACGCGGAAGATGTTGTGATAGCTACCGATCACCCAGATCGCGCCATCGGGTTTCAGCAAACGCCGCGCGGCTTTGAGCCATGCGCGGGTAAAATCGTCATAGGCTTTGAAGCTGGCGAATTGGTCCCATTCGTCATCAACTGCATCGACCTTGGAGTTGTCGGGGCGATGCAAATCACCTCGCAACTGCAAGTTGTAGGGCGGATCCGCGAAGATCAGATCCACCGACTCTGCTGGAAGGGCGTTCATTGCCTCAATGCAATCGCCCGCAACAATAGTGTTCAAGGGAAGCGCCGCAGCGCCCTTTGTCATCGTTTTCATATCTCTGCCTCATTACCCGGCGCTTAAGCGCTCATTGGTTGTGGATAAAATGGGCCATCAGAGATTCGTGGTCAATTTCTTTTTTGAATCAATCGGTTAACAAATTAGCTTGATACAAGATATTGTGTATAGGTTTGAACAAACGTCTATGGTGTGGGGTAACACCAAGATCGCGCAGTGCAGCCATGTGGCTTTTCGATCCGTAGCCCATATTGGTTTCCCAGCCATATCCGGGATGCTGTTGCGCCAAGTCCACCATGAGTCTATCGCGCACGGTTTTGGCAACGATGGAAGCTGCCGAAATGGACAGGCAGCGCGCGTCCCCTTTCACCACAGGTTGCGCAGGCAGCGCCAGATCGCGCGGAAGCATATTGCCATCGATCAATGCGTAATCCGCAACGCAGGCCAATCCGGCGAGTGCGCGGGTCATCGCCAGATGGCTGGCACGCAAGATGTTGTGTTCTTCGATCTCTTCGACGGTGGCATGGGCCACGCAAACGACAGCCACCGACATGATCTCATCATAGAGCCGTTCTCGGGCGCGGGCGGTCAGCTTTTTGGAATCATTCAATCCCTCGGGGATCTGCCCTTCGGTAAAGACCACGGCGGCGGCGGTGACCGGCCCGGCCAGCGGGCCGCGACCCACTTCGTCCACCCCGGCGATGGTGCGAAAGCCGCGGGCAGCCGCGCCGCGTTCAAATTCAAAGTCAGGTATCATAGGGCGAGGTGAAACCGCATGCGCAGAAAAGGTGCAACAAAAAAGAGAAAGGGGAGGCGCCCGAACACCCCCCCTTTCAACACCCGAGCGACAGGGACGTGCCGCTCGGTCAAGGCACGCCGGATTTACCGACGGGCCAAGCTGTAACCCGAGTCGCGCAGGCAGCGGGCATCATACCCGTAGCGTGCGCCGTCCGCCGTCTTCACGCGCTTGGCGCAATAGTTGGGCAGACGGTCGACTTGGGCGTAATTCTTTTCAAGGCAGGGCTCACCGAACATCATCACCTTGCCGTCTTCGCCGTTAAAGCTGCGGAAGCACTGCTGCGGCAGCAACTTGCGGTCCACCCGGTCAGGCAGGGGGCGCACTTCGCGCTTGGGCGACGTCCGGGTAGTGCGGCGCGGCTGCGGGCGCGGATCAACATAGGGGCGCAAACGGGGCCGCTCGGAAACCGTGGGGTAATAGCGTGGCGCTTCATAAACCGGAGCGGCACGACGGCGGGTCACGGTCTCGCGTTCTTTGCGATCTTTGTTATTGTCGTAGATCATCTTGCCCACGATCGCGACGCCCGCAATCGCGGCGAGGGTGCGCAGCACTTCCTTTTCATCGGCAGCGGCGTCGCGGGCACCAAAAGCGGTGATGGCAACCGACAGAGCGGCGATGGTAGCAATGAACTTGCGGTACATGGGTCTGGTCCCTTCTTGTTATCGGCGCGGTGTCCTGCGCCCTTTGTCGTCTGCGGCCAACGCTCGGGGGCCGTGTCTGAGTTTTCGTGTCTGTTGATGCCAGCAAATTGGGGAGAGGGCCAAAGACAGGCAATAACAGGGGGGCGTTATCGAATAACAAGCGGCCAAAAACACCTTAGTTATTGAATATCAGCGGGCAAACGCGCATTAAAAACGTATGAAAAACGCATGTTTCACCCTGATGACCGCGCTGGCGGTCACTGTGGCCCTGCCCGCGATGGCAGCTGCTGGCTGCTATGCTGATTATAAGGCCAAGCAAGACAATCCGCTGCGCCTCCATTATGGGGTGGCGCAGATTAATGATGCCTGCGATGCCGCCGGTGCCAAGGCCGAACTTACGCCACGCCTTGCGGCAGAGGGCTGGACATTGTTGAATATCCTCTCCGTATTCGGCGACGAAGGTCTGGATCAAAGGAAAGACAGTGCAGGAAAATTCCACCTCCGCTTCTGACATGCGCAGATTTGGCGGGCGTTTCGTGGGCGGTGGCATTGCCGCTGTCGTGCTGGTGTTGCTGGCCGGGGCGGCATTGCTGATCTGGGCCCTGCCCGATGCCAATGCCTTTAACGCGCGGGTTGAGCGGATTTTCATCGAGAATGACGATCTGACCACCCAAGCCGAGATCAAGCTGCTCGAAATTCTCGCTCAATCTGGCACCGCATTTTCTGAGACATTGGCCAGCTATCGCATTGTGATCGTGGTCTTGCTGGTCTTTGCCAGCGCCATGCTGATCGCGGCGATGGTGTTTCTGATCATGCTCATCGGGTTTAACCGCCGCATGGCGCAGATTGAGCGGACCGGCATTCAGGTGTCTTCGCTGCTTATCAGCCGCGAGGAAAACACCGTTTACCTCAACAACCTCGGTTTCAAACTGACTGGTGCCGCGATGGAGACGATGTCGGTCCTTGCCGAAGCGCGCATGGATGATGATGTGCTGTCAGGCTCTGAGATTGAAGGCATGATATCAGGCCGCAGCCCTGCCGATTGCGATGAAGCCGCCGGTGCCACGCGGATCAAACGTCTGCGCGACACGCTGGGCAATCAATTGGTGTCGGAGTTGTTGGTCAAGAACATCGCCCGGCGCGGCTATATGCTGGCGATCGACAAGGACGTTATCAAGGTTCTTTAACGCCTGCTCAGCATTGCTCTGTACGGCCTGCGCGCGGCTGGCTCTAGCCAACGCTGCGCAGGCACGTTAAATGGCGTCAAATTAAATTGGACAGACTGGAGTAATCAAATGGGTTATCGCGTCGCCATCGTTGGCGCCACAGGCAATGTGGGCCGTGAAATGTTGAACATTTTGGCCGAGCGTCAGTTCCCCGTGGATGAGATTGTGGCTCTGGCGAGCCGCCGTTCACTGGGCTCGGAGATCAGCTTTGGGGATAAAACCCTGAAGTCCAAAGACCTCGACACCTTTGACTTCACTGGCTGGGACATCGCCCTTTTCGCCGTAGGCTCCGAAGCAACCAAGAAATACGCCCCTGCCGCCGCCAAAGCGGGCTGCGTCGTGATCGATAACTCTTCGCTCTACCGCTATGACAGCGAAGTTCCGTTGATCGTGCCAGAGGTGAACCCCGAAGACGTGCACGGCTATGCAAAGAAGAACATCATCGCCAACCCCAACTGCTCGACCGCGCAGATGGTCGTGGCGCTGAAGCCGCTGCATGACCGCGCCAAGATCAAGCGCGTTGTCGTCTCCACTTACCAGTCGGTTTCCGGCGCGGGCAAGGAAGGCATTGATGAACTTTGGGACCAGACCAAGAGCATCTACAACCCGACCGACGACAAGCCTGCGACCAAGTTCACCAAGCAGATCGCTTTCAACGTAATTCCGCATATCGACGTTTTCCTCGAAGACGGCTCGACCAAGGAAGAATGGAAGATGGTCGCCGAGACTAAGAAGATCATCGACACCAGCATCAAGGTCACCGCGACCTGCGTGCGCGTCCCGGTTTTCGTAGGCCACGCCGAAGCGATCAACATTGAGTTCGAAGACCATCTGGACGAAGCCGAAGCCCGCGACATTTTGCGCGAAGCGCCGGGCATCATGGTGATCGACAAGCGCGAAGACGGTGGCTACGTCACCCCCGTCGAATGTGTCGGCGACTTTGCCACTTTCATCAGCCGCATCCGTCAGGACAGCACCATCGACAACGGTCTGAACCTCTGGTGCGTCAGCGACAACCTGCGCAAGGGTGCCGCCCTGAACGCCGTACAGATCGCCGAACTGCTAGGCCGCGAAGTGCTGAAAAAGGGCTGAAAAAGGGCTGAAGCTCAGCCGCAGTTCTGGAATAAGAAAGGGGGCCATTCGGCCCCCTTTTTCGTCTCTGCCTCATGCATCTGCGATGGGCTTAAACCGGCTCGAACATCTTTGCCTTGGCGTCGTAATACTCCAAGCTCCCCTCGCCGATGTCGGTCCACAGGCCGTGCAAGCTCAGGGTGCCATCTTCGACCTTTTCCTTGATCCACGGGAAGGTCATCAGGTTCTCAAGCGAGGTCATGACCGCCTGCCGTTCAAGCTGAAGCTGTTGCTCTGCCGGGTCTTCGACCTGCTCAACCATTTCATACTTTGGGCGTAGCAGGTCCATCCAGCGGCCGACGAAACTGTCTTGGTTCTCAAGCTCGGGCGCTTTGCCCTGACACATCTGGATACAACCCGCCACGCCACCACAGCTGGAATGCCCCAGCACGATCAAATGCGCGACCTTCAGCGCGTTAACGGCATATTCCACCGCCGCCGAGGTCCCGTGCTGTTTGCCATCTGGCTCATAAGGCGGGACGAGGTTGGCGATATTGCGGTGAATAAAGAATTCCCCCTGATCGGCCCCAAAAATCGAAGTCACATGCACGCGGCTGTCACAGCAAGAGATTACCATCGCACGCGGGCGCTGCCCCTCGGCGGCCAATCGGCGGTACCAAGTTTGGTTCTCGGCATAGCCGGTCGCCTTCCACCCTTGATAGCGTTGCAACAGATACGACGGCAGAGCCTTGGCCTTGTCCATGTGTAAACGTCCCTTAATGCATGAAGCGGTTTCAGCGCAGATAGCGCAAATGCCATGCTAATTCGAGAGAAAAGACTCCGCCATCGCAACCCTTTGCACACCATCTTGCGTCATGTTGCGACATGGCCGTGGGGGCTGATTGAAGGATGACAATGATGCAACTTGTGCAAATACGACCGACCGAACAGATCCGTGTCGATCAAGACTGTCTTGGGCTGCTTTATACCCAACTCGGTGAAGTGGGGGCCGAAGATGTCGTCTGCCGCGCGTCGGAGGAATTGGCTTTGCGCATGTCCCACTGCAAAAGACTGCACCAAACCCAAGACCGCGCCGGGCTGCGCAAAAGCGTGCATCGTCTGATCGGCATTGCCGAGCAGATTGGCATGGCATTGGTCTCTCAGGTGGCGGCCGATGTGATAGCTTGTATTGATGCCAAGGATGACATCGCCACCGCCGCCACGCTGTCGCGTTTGATCCGCAGCGGGGAACGGTCGCTGACTGCGATCTGGGACTTGCCAGACCTCACGATCTGATCGCTTGCGGGTGGCGATGGAAAGAGTAGGCTGCGCGCAAATCCAGATTTGCAAAGGTTTGTCATGTCCGCCGAATTCGCCTCCCCCTCTGCCGCCGCCCTGCCGCTTCATGTACTAAGCGAGGGCGCCCTCGATGGGTGGCTTGCCGGTCAGCCCGGCCCGGTGCAGGCATGGGTCAAGGCCAGCGGTTTTGCGGGCGGTCTGGGTCAAGCGCTTGTGGTGCCGGGGGACGAAGGCGCGCCTGCTATGGCGCTGGTGGGTTACGGCAACGATGCCACGCGCCGCCGGGGGCGGTTCCACCTCGCGGCGGCTGCGGCAAAGCTACCTGCGGGCGACTACCGGATCGAAAGCGGCTTGGCAGAAGATCAAGCGGCGAATGAGGCGCTCGGCTGGCTGCTGGCTGGCTACCGTTTTGACCGCTACCGCGAACAGCCCCCACTGACCGCGCGGCTGGTCGCGCCCGAAGGGATCGACGCCGCGCAGATCACCGCACTTGCCACGGGCGAGATGCTGACCCGCGACCTGATCAACACCCCAGCCTCAGACATGGGCCCGCCCGACCTCGAAGCCGCCGCGCGCAAATTGGCCGAAGCACATGGCGCGAAGATAGAGGTTATCACTGGCGACGCGCTGCTAGAGAAAAACCTGCCGATGATCCACACCGTTGGACGCGCCGCCGACCGCGCGCCGCGTTTGATCGACATGGCATGGGGCGACAAAGGGCCAAAGCTGACGCTTGTCGGCAAGGGCGTCTGTTTCGACACGGGCGGGCTGAACCTTAAGCCCGGTGCGTCGATGGCGCTGATGAAAAAGGACATGGGCGGCGCCGCCGCCGTGCTAGGGCTAGCGCATATGATCATGGCCACCGGCATGGCGGTGCAACTGCGCGTGCTGATCCCGGCGGTGGAGAATTCGGTCTCCGGCAATGCCTTCCGGCCCGGCGACATCCTGACCTCGCGCAAGGGGCTGACGGTTGAGATCAACAACACCGACGCCGAAGGGCGTCTGGTGCTGGCCGATGCGCTGGCGCTGGCGGATGAGGACAAACCGGATCAGATCATCTCGATGGCGACGCTGACCGGGGCCGCGCGGGTGGCCGTAGGGCCGGACCTTGCGCCCTATTACAGTGACGACGCCGCTTTCGTCTCGGCCTTGGAAAGCGCCGCTGCGGGCTCTGCCGATCCGGTCTGGCGGATGCCTTTCCATGACGCTTACGAGGCGCTGATCGAGCCGGGCATTGCCGATCTCGACAACGCGCCCAAGGGTGGCTTTGCCGGGTCGATCACCGCAGCACTTTTCCTGCGCCGTTTTGTGACCGAGAGCAAATACGCGCATTTTGATATCTACGGCTGGCAACCTGCCGACGCCCCCGCCCGCCCGAAAGGCGGCACCGGCCAAGGCACCCGCGCGATCTATGCAGCACTGCCCGCGTTGTTGAAACCATGAGCGATCCACGTCTCACCCCGGACCCGGCGCTGGCGAGCCAAAGCCGCGCCGCGCAGGTAGCGGTGCCAGTGGCCGACCTCTGCCGCCGACCCGACGGTCCGCGCGACCGGCAGGTATTGTTCGGTGAGCAGGTAACCGTCCTGCATGAGGCGTCGGGCTGGGCCTATGTACAGGCCGAGAAGGATGGCTATTGCGGCTATGTCCTGCAGCGCGCGCTGAGCACAACGCGCAGGGCCACCCATCGCGTTTGCGTGCCTGCCACCCATGCCTATACCAGCGCCGATCTGAAATCGCCCGACCTGCTGAGCCTTAGTTTCGGCTCACCCGTCACGGTCATTGATGAGACCAAGAATTTTGCCGAGACCCCGCAGGGCCATATCCCGCGTGGCCACCTTGCCCCCATCGATCGCCACGAGGCCGACCCCGCGCAGATCGCGGCCCTGTTCCTCGGCACGCCCTACCTTTGGGGCGGCAACAGCCGCTGGGGGATTGATTGTTCCGGTCTCGTACAGGCGGCGCTGCTGGCCTGCGGCATCCCCTGCCCCGGTGACAGCGACCAGCAAGAGGGCTCCGTGGGCGCGCCCGTCGACGGTGACTACCAACGTAACGACCTGATGTTCTGGAAAGGCCATGTCGCGTTGGTGGTCGATGCCGAAACGATGATCCACGCCAATGCCCATGCGATGGCCGTGAGCTATGAAAACATCACCGATGCCATCGCCCGGATCGAAGCCGCTGGCGACGGGCCGGTGACTGCACATCGCCGCCCCGGCGTTTAATTCACCGACCGGATCAGCTTGCGTTCCAGCACGCGCAGCACGGCCTTAAGCTCGTGGCCCCGACGCAGCACCTGCCCGCCGGTGCCCACCACAGCATACATCCCTTGGCGGTTGCGCAGCTTTGGCCGCTTTTCGATCCGGTACAGCGGTATCTCCGCCGTGCGCCGAAAGACTGAAAAAACCGCCACCTCCTTGAGATGTGAAATCCCGTAATCGCGCCACTCTCCGGCGGCGACCATCCGGCCATAAAGCGATAGGATCAGCGACAGTTCCGTGCGGTGGAATGCGACCTGTTCAGCGGGGCGCTCGAAAGCCGTGATCGGCGATGGGGGCTCTATGCTCATGGCTTTACAGTTGACCCTGACGGGGGCCAAATCAAGCCCTGACATGGTCGAATGCGCCGCTCAAATTTTCTTGAAAGCGTTACAGAATTGTGCAACCAATCGAAAAAATGAAACACAAAGGCCCGATGGAATGACCCCAGAAGCCCGCGCCCGCAAATGCGCCGACGTGATGTTCGCCCAAGATTCCGCCTCGGCTGGATTGGGCATGAGCATCGACGATGTGACCCCCGGCGGCGCGGTTTTGTCGATGTCGGTACGGGCAGATATGTTGAACGGCCACGGCATTTGCCACGGCGGATTTATCTTCGCACTAGCCGACAGCGCCTTTGCCTTTGCCTGCAACAGCTACAACCAAACCACTGTCGCCCAGCAGAACCAGATCACCTATCTAAGCCCCGGCCAGCCGGAGGAGCGGCTGACCGCCACCGCGCGCGAAGTGTCGCGCAGCGGTCGGTCGGGCATCTATGATGTGACCGTTACGGGCGAGGATGACCGTGTCGTGGCCCTGTTTCGCGGGCTCTCCCGCAGCATCAAGGGCCAGCTATTTACCGAGGAGGAGCCGACCTGATGAAAGACCTGACCCCCGCGAAGGACACGCTCGACCCGATTGAGATCGCCAGCCGGGACGAGATCAGCGCCCTGCAACTGGACCGTCTGAAATGGTCCCTGCGCCACGCCTATGACAACGTGCCTTTCTATAAGAAGAGTTTCGACGATGCAGGCGTGCACCCCGACGATCTGAAACAGCTTTCCGATCTCTCGCGCTTTCCCTTCACCGTCAAAACCGATCTGCGCGACAATTACCCCTTTGGCATGTTCGCCGTGCCGCGCGATCAGGTGGCGCGCATTCACGCATCATCTGGCACCACCGGGCAGCCGACGGTGGTGGGCTATACCAAGGATGATCTGGCGAACTGGGGCCAAGTCGTCGCCCGCTCCCTGCGCGCGGCGGGGATGCGCCCCGGCGATATGCTGCACAACGCCTATGGCTATGGGCTGTTCACTGGCGGCTTGGGCATTCACCTTGGCGCTGATGCGCTTGGCCTGTCGACCGTGCCGATCTCGGGCGGGATGACCCCGCGCCAAGTGCGGCTGATCGAAGATTTCCAGCCCAAGGGCATCACGGTGACGCCCTCTTACGCCCTGTCGATTTTGGATGAATTCGCCAACCAAGGCATCGACCCGCGCCAATCCTCACTTGAGGTCGGCATCTTTGGGGCCGAGCCGTGGACCAACGCCATGCGACTTGAGATCGAGCAGGCCTTCGACATGCATGCCGTCGATATCTATGGCCTCAGCGAAGTCATGGGGCCGGGCGTTTCGATGGAATGCGTCGAGACCAAGGACGGGCTGCACATCTGGGAGGATCACTTCTACCCCGAGATCATCAACCCCGAAACCGGCGCCCCGGTCGAGGACGGCGAAATGGGCGAGCTGGTCTTTACCTCGCTGACGAAAGAGGCCTTCCCGATCATCCGCTACCGCACCCGCGACCTGACCCGTCTGCTGGCCGGAACCGCACGGTCTATGCGCCGGATGGAGAAGGTCACGGGCCGCAGCGACGACATGATCATCCTGCGCGGCGTCAACGTCTTCCCCACCCAGATCGAAGAAGCGCTGATGGCGACGCCGGGGCTTGCGCCGCATTTCCAAATTGAACTGTCGCGCCCCGACCGGATGGATCAGATGCGCGTGCTCTGCGAATGTGCGGATGTCAGCATCACCACTGACGCCCGGCAAGCGGCGATCAAAGCGCTGTCAGCACAGATCAAGCAGACGGTCGGCATCTCGGTCAAGGTTGAAGTCATGGACGTGGGCGGCGTTGCCCGGTCAGAGGGCAAAGCCGTGCGCATTCTCGACAATCGGCCAAAGGGCTAAACTCCTTCAGCTTAGCCGCAGGTGACCCGTGCGATCTTCCCTTCCGCGTCTAAGACAATGTTGGTGCGGTTGGGATTGGCGTCCATGGTCACCGGGTCGCCTTCGGTATAGACGCGCTTGGGCTCGGACACGATGCTGGCAGCCGAGCGAGGGCGGCCAACCAGACCCCACCAACTGCCTTCTTTGCAGGTTTCCGACAGCGGTTTTGAGGTCGGCGGCGATTGCGGTGTGGTTGACGTGCTTGACGTTTCATTCACCGCATCAATGACCGAGCTGGGCAATGGTTTGGGCTTGGTCGACGGGACAGACGTTTCAGCAGGCGCGGGGCGTGCAGGTGGCGGCGCAGTGGCCGTCGGTGCCGCTGGGGCCGGGATGGGGTTTTGCACAGGCGCAGTCGACACTTCGGCGCAGCCTGCCACCAATAGGGGTGCCAAGAAAACTAATCTCATGTTCCAAACCTCGTTATTCGCGTGGCGTCGGAGCAAGGGCCGACCATCGCACAACAGGTAGGTCCATCGCAGGCCGCGCCAAGGGTCGGGTGCTTTGCGTTTGCCGGAACCCGCCGATGGCACTACGGTAAGTGCCAGATTACGGAGTTCCCCCATGCGATTTTCGTTCAACCGCAAACGTTTCAAAGACCTGAGCGAACAGGAGGTTCTGGCGCTCGCCATCTCCTCTGAAGAGGACGACGCACGGATCTATCGTGACTATGCTGAACGGTTGCGTGATGAATATCCCGACAGCGCCGCAATCTTTGACGGGATGGCCGAGGAGGAGAACGAACACCGCCGCCGTTTGATTGACCTGCACCGGAGCCGTTTTGGAGAGGTCATCCCCCTCATCCGGCGCGAGCATGTTTCTGGCTACTACGCCCGGCGCCCGGTCTGGCTGATCGAGAACCTGTCGCTAGAGCGTATCCGGCAAGAGGCCGCCGCGATGGAACAGGACGCCGAGCGGTTCTACCTTGCCGCCGCCGCGCGCACGGCAGACGCGACGACACGGCAGTTGTTAGGCGATCTGGCCGCCGCCGAGGCAGGCCACCACGGCAGCGCGCAGAATTTGACCGAGAAACACCTTAACAGCGACAGCCGCAGCGACGAAGACAGCCGCGCGCATCGGCAGTTTCTGCTGACATGGGTCCAGCCGGGGCTGGCGGGCCTGATGGACGGGTCTGTCTCGACCCTCGCGCCGATCTTTGCCACCGCATTTGCCACTCATAACACTTGGACGACCTTCCTCGTCGGCCTTGCGGCGAGCGTGGGGGCGGGCATCTCAATGGGGTTTACTGAGGCCGCGTCGGATGACGGCGAGTTATCGGGCCGTGGCTCCCCCATCAAACGCGGGGTGGCGTCGGGCGTGATGACCACCGTGGGCGGGCTGGGCCACGCGCTGCCCTACCTGATCACCGACTTCTGGACCGCCACTGTCGTCGCGATCATCGTCGTCTTTGTAGAGCTTTGGGCCATAGCGTGGATCCAGAACAAGTTCATGGAAACACCCTTTTTCCGCGCGGCTTTCCAAGTTGTGCTGGGCGGCGCATTGGTCTTTGCCGCTGGGGTGCTGATCGGCTCAGGGTAAGGCAAAGGGCCATGCCCCATTGCACCCCAAGGGCGGGCTGGCTAATGCTTGACCCATGGTCGCGATCTTCCTGAAAACCCTGCCGTTCTTTGCGCTGATCGGCCTTGGCTACTGGGCCGGGCGCACGCGGTTCTTCTCAGCCGAAGCGACGGCCTATCTCACCAAATTCGTTTTCTATTTCGCCCTCTCGGCGATGCTGTTCCGCTTTTCCGCCAATCTCTCACTGGCCGAGGTTTGGGACAGCCGCCTTGTCGCCGCCTACCTCTGGGGCACCGCATTCGTCTATGCCATCGCCAGCCTCGTCGGCTTCCTGCGCGGGCTCGACGTGGCGACCAACGGGATCGAGGCGCAATGCGCCGTGATCGGCAACACCGGGTTTCTGGGCGTGCCGATGCTGACGCTGCTTCTGGGGCCAGAGGCGATCGGCCCCGTGCTGCTGGCGCTGACCGTCGACATGATCATCTTTTCCAGCCTCATCGTGATCCTGATCACCGGCTCCCGCGAGGGGCAATTGCGGCTGGCGACCCTCAAGATCGTAGGCATCGGTCTGTTGAAAAACCCGATGATCGTCGCCATCACCTTGGGGTTCCTCTGGTCCGGCTTCGGCATCCCGATCCCCGTGCCGCTGAACGAATTCCTCGCAATCCTCGGCGGGGCTGCCACCCCCGGCGCGCTCTTTGCCATCGGTGCGTCGCTGGCCTCTAAATCTGCCGAGCGGATTGAGATCGCGGGCTGGCTGACCTTTTGCAAACTGGTGCTGCACCCGCTCTTCGTGGCCTTTGGCGCGCTGTTTCTCTTCGGCGTCGACCCGTATAAAGCCGGGGTCATCATCGCCACGGCCTCTCTCCCGGTCGCGGGCAATGTCTATATGCTCGCCCAACACTACGGCGTCGCCCCTCAGCGTGTCTCTGCCGCCATTCTCGTCTCAACCACAGTTAGTATCGTGACCGTCAGCCTTGTCGTAGGCTGGGTTTCTGCCCTGTGACACACTCAAGTTCGAAAGGAACGCTGCCATGAAGACCATCTCGGAAAACGCCTGTTTCGGTGGCACGCAGGGGGTTTACTCCCACAACTCCGACGCCTGCGGCTGCGACATGACCTTTGGCCTGTTTCTGCCCGCCGAAGCCCAAGACGGCCCAGTACCGGTACTGTGGTATCTGTCGGGCCTGACCTGCACCCATGAAAACGCCATGACCAAAGCAGGCGCGCAACTTTGGGCGGCGGAACATGGCATCGCGGTGGTCTTCCCCGACACCTCCCCACGGGGCGACGATGTGGCGGATGATGAGGCTTATGATCTGGGCAAAGGCGCGGGTTTCTATGTGAATGCCACGCAGGAGCCTTGGGCCAAACACTACCAAATGTGGGACTATCTGGCTGATGAACTGCCCGGCCTGATCGGCGAAAAATTTGCCCTCGATATGGAGCGCCAAGGCATCACTGGGCACTCCATGGGCGGCCACGGCGCGTTGACCTTGGCGATGAACCTACCGGGGCGGTTCCTTTCGGTTTCTGCCTTCGCGCCGATCACCAATCCGACGGAGAGCGATTGGGGCAAAAAGCAACTCAGCGCCTATCTAGGCACGGATGAAAGCACTTGGACGAAACACGACAGCACTCTGCTGATGCGCGAAAAGGGTTTCGACGGGCCAATCCTGATCGACCAAGGCAGCAGCGATCAGTTCCTCGACCTCTTGATGCCCAAAGCGCTGGCCGAAGCCATGACCGCCAAGCGGCAACAGGGCACCTTCCGGATGCAGCCGGGCTATGACCACAGCTACTTCTTCGTGACGAGCTTCATGGAAGACCACGTCGCCTTCCATGCCGACGCGCTCTATGCGGGTTAACCAATGACCGCGCTCTACATCGACGCCGACGCCTGCCCCGTCAAAGCCGAGGCCGAGCGGGTGGCGACCCGCCATAAGGTCAAGATGTTCCTCGTCTCGAACGGCGGCCTGCGCATGTCGCAAAACCCACTGGTCGAGGTGGTGATCGTGCCTGACGGGCCCGACATCGCCGACATGTGGATTGCTGACCGCTGCGGCAAAGGCGATGTGGTGGTGACGGGGGATATCCCGCTGGCGGCCAAATGCGTCGAAGCCGGGGCGCGGGTGCTGAAACACAACGGCGAGGCCCTCACGCAGGCCAATATCGGCAACGTTCTGGCGACCCGCGATCTGATGACCGACCTTCGCGCCGCCGACCCTTTCCGCCAAGGCGGCGGCAAGGGGTTTACAAAAGCCGACCGCTCGCGCTTTCTCGAAGCATTAGAGCGGGAATTGCGCGCGGCAGCGCGGGGGTAGCCCCGCGTTAAAGAATTGTTAGGGCAAGTAATATGACACCACAGGCAGTCGTTTTCGACATCGGCAACGTATTGATCGAATGGCAACCCGAACGTTTCTACGACAGCGTCATCGGCGCAGATCGCCGCCGCGCGATGTTCGATGCCGTTGATCTGCACGGCATGAACGACCGCGTCGACAGCGGCGAAAACTTCCGCGACACGATCTATGCCATGGCCGAGGCGACGCCCGATTGGCGCGATGAAATCCGCCTCTGGCATGACCGCTGGATCGATATGGCTGCGCCAGTGATCGACCACTCCCTGCGGTTGATGAAGGCTCTTCAGGCGCGCGGCGTGCCGGTCTTCTCGCTCACCAACTTTGGCATCCAAAGCTATGATCTTGCCGCCGAGCATTACCCCTTTCTGCGCGAGTTCGACCGCGATTTCATCTCAGGCCACCTTGGCATGATCAAACCCGCGCCGTCGATTTATGAAGCCGTGGAGCAGGGCAGCGGGCTGTCGCCCGAAGCGCTACTGTTCACCGACGACCGCGCCGACAATATCGCCGCCGCAGCTGCACGCGGCTGGCAGACGCATCACTTTACCGGGCCGCAGGGCTGGGCCGACCGGCTCGTCTCCGCTGGGCTGCTGAGCCGGGAGGAAGCCGCATGACCGTGATCCCCAATATCTCTTTCGACGAAGGCGAAGCGTTCTTGGACTGGATCGCGCTGACCGATGCGCTGGCCGCGGGGCATGGCCTGCCAAAGGCCGAGATTGGCGATACCTTCCTCTATCGAGGGAAGGACACGCTGCTCAGCCGTGCTGCATGGATCGACGGGCTGGGCATTGCAGTGAAATCCGCCACGATCTTCCCCGGCAATCCCGACCGCGAAGTGCCGATGGTCAATGGCGGCGTCTCGCTTTTCGATGACGAAACCGGCACGCTTTCCGCCATCGTGGATTTCCACCTCGTCACCAAATGGAAAACCGCTGGCGACAGCCTGCTCGCGGCGCGCCGCCTTGCCCGACCGGACAGCGAGAACATCCTGATCGTCGGCGCGGGCACCCAAGGCCGCGCGCTGCACGCCGCTTATTCCGCGGCCTTCCCGAACGCGCGTTTCACCGTCTGGAACCGGACGCCCAAGAACGCCGAGGCGATGGCGGCTGAGCTTAAGATCAACGTGGCCACCGACCTTGAACAAGCTGTGCGCGCCGCCGATATCGTCACCTCCGCCACCATGTCGGCCGACCCGCTAATCATGGGCGACTGGCTGCAACCCGGCCAGCATATCGACCTCATCGGTGCCTACCGCCCCGACATGCGTGAGGTCGACGACTCGGCGCTGCTGAAGTCGCGGGTCTTCGTGGACAGTTTCGACACCACCGTGGGCCATATCGGCGAAATCAACATCCCGCTTGAGGCAGGCACAATCACCCGCGATCACCTGATCGCGGATTACTACGACCTTGGGGCCTTCACCCGGCAAAGCGACGATGAAATCACCCTGTTCAAGAACGGCGGCGGTGCGCATCTGGACCTGATGACCGCGCGCCATATCCTTGAGCGTTGGCGGGCGCGTTAAGCGGTCACCAGCCCCTCCAACCGTTTCTCGCGGATCGGCAGATGCACGATCGCACTAAACGCCCCCACAGCCACGCCGATCCACCAAACGCCGGTGTAGCTGCCATAGATGTCATACATCCGCCCACCCAGCCAAACGCCAAGGAAGCTGCCCAGTTGGTGGCTGAAAAACACGATCCCGTAAAGTGTGCCCATGTAGCGCAGCCCGTAGATATGCGCCACAAGGCCCGAGGTCAGCGGCACCGTCGCCAGCCACAGCGCGCCCATACCGACGGAGAATAGGATCACCGTCACCGGGGTGATCGGGAACATGATAAAGGCCGCTGCGATCACCGTGCGCCCAACGTAAATCCCCGCCAGCAGGTACTTTTTGGAATAGCGTTTGCCCGCCCAGCCCGCCAGCAAGGTGCCCGCGATATTGGCGAGCCCGATGAGCGAGATCGCCACTGCGCCAAGCGCCGAGGTGGTGGTGATGCCGATGTTGTGCAGCACACCTCCGGCCAAGATCGGGCCACACATCTCGGTCACGAAAGCCGGGAAATGCGCGGTGATGAAGGCAAGCTGGTACCCGCAGGAGAAGAACCCCAGAAAGATCAGCGTATAGGACGGATCGCGGAAGGCTTTGCCAAGGATCTGGCCCATCGACTCCTCAAGCTCGGCCCGGCTGGCCATCGCCGGCGCGCGCATCATCGGTAGGGTCAGCAACATCGCAAGGATCACGCCCGCGAAACTGACAAAGGTCATCTGCCACGACATGAAGCTCAGCATCCACTCTGCCACCGGCGCGCCGAAGACCTGCCCGGCGCTCCCCGCCGCCGTGGCGATAGCGAGCGACATGGAGCGGTTTTCGTCCGAGGCGGCGCGCCCCACCACAGCGAGGATCACGCCGAACCCGGTCCCCGCGATGCCGAAACCCACCAGCCAAGCATAGGTCTGATGCTCAATCGGGGTCGCGGAATTGGCCGACAAAAGCAGCCCCACCGCATAGACCACCGCGCCGATGATGATCGCCTTTCGGTCACCGATCTTTTCGGCCAATGCGCCAAAGATCGGCTGCCCGATGCCCCAGGCGAGGTTCTGGATCGCGATGGCGAGGGAAAACTCGCTGCGCGCCCATGCAAATTCTTCGGCGATCGGAATCTGGAACACACCGAAAGAGGCTCGCACGGCGAAGCTGACCATGATTATGATACATCCGACCATCAGGACCGGGGTGAACAGGGGCGCGCGGCTTTGCATGGAGGAAAATCCTTTCCGCGGCAGATTATGGGTTTCCCCGCCGCCGTCAATTGCGCATCCCCAAAGACTGGCCAGTCTGCCCGCGCTGCCGTAAACCTTATTCAACAAAGCAAACGGGATCCCCATGGACGAGATCGACAACAAGATCATCGCAGAACTGCGCCGCGACGCGCGTATGTCCTATTCCGCGCTTGCGGCCACCACGGGTCTGTCGCGTGTGACGGTCCGCGCGCGGGTCGAACGACTGGTCAGTTCCGGTGCGATCTTGGGATTTACACTGATCCTGAAAGAAGACATGCGCCACAGCCCGATCCGGGGCCATACCCTGCTGGCCATCGAAGGCGCGGGCACCGACCGGATCAAACGCATCCTTGCGGGCATGCCTGCCGTGCAGGCGATCCATGCGACCAATGGCAAATGGGATTTGATTGTCGAAACGGGGACCGAGACCGTCGAAGAGTTGGACAGCGTGCTGGGCCAAATTCGCCGCATTCAGGGGGTGAGTTCCAGCGAGACGAACCTGCTGCTGGCCACCCAGATGACGGTCACGAAATAGCCTACTCGGCAGAGAGCACCACCACCTCAACCCGGCGGTTCTGCTCGCGGCCCGCTTCGGTCAGGTTGCTGGCCCGCGGCGCGAGATAGCCGGCACCCTGCGCCTCGACCCGGCCAGGGGCCACGTCATAGCTCTGCACCAATCGGTCCCGCACCGCCTCGGCCCGTCTGCGCGACAGGGCGGTGTTGGCGTCCAGACTGCCCACCGCATCGGTATGCCCCACCAGCGCCACGCGCAGATCCGGCTCGGTCTTGAGCAACTCGGCTAGCCGCTCAAGGGTGGCAAAGGGGCCGGGGCCAAGCGCGGAGGTGCCGGTCTCGAACTCCAGCCGGTTGAGCACCAGATGGCCGTCGACCTTCAGAGTTTCGGCGAAATCGCCCGTCGCAGTGGCAAGCGGCACCTCGGCAGTCGCCTCTGGCGTGATGGGGGTGCTTTCCCCTTCGGGCGCGTCGCCGCTGCGGGCTTGGATGATCTGCACATAGGCCGAGGTCGCCGCCGTGCTGGCAAGGATGCTGATCGCCTCGGTCGGCGTTCCATCGTCCGCCCGTCGCAAGGCGGTGATGAAATGGAAAGCGCGCAAGTTGACGTACATGTTCGGTCCCGGCAGCACCTCCACCGCAAAGCGAAAATCAAAGCCGCCGCATTCCCGCGCGGCGCAGTCGAGCACGATGTCAAAGCCCGCCTCGCCCAGCTGCCGCCGCAGCGGGCGCATCACCTGCAAGGCGGTCAGCCCCGGCGTGTCCAATCGCCACGCAGCGCGGCGCACGCTGCCATCTACATTGACCCTCGCCACCTGCCCTTCGGCATAGACACCCACGGGGGCGGCATAGCGATCCGGCGCGGTGTTACGCTCTGCCGTCAGGCGCGCGTTGCTGGGCAGCGCCAGTTCAAGCGCCGCCGCCGGAGCCGCCAGCAGCACTCCGAGCAGAGCCGCAGCAACCCCCGCCCGGCTCATCGCGCCTGCGCGTGGTAATCGTCGTTCGGGCGCATGTCGGTGGCACTGGCCACCCGGTTGGTCATGTTAAAGAACCCGGCCACACTGGCGATGTCAAAGATATCGCGGTCGGTGAAACCCGCATCGCGCAGCGCCTGACGGTCAGCCTCTTCGACCTTGGCGCTCGCCTCGGTCAGCTTTACCGCGAAATCCAGCATGGCGCGTTGTTTGGCGGTGATCTTGGCCACACGGTAGTTCATCACCAGCGCCTCGCCCAATTGCGGATCGCCCGACATTTCGCGCACCGCTGCGCCATGGGCCACAAGGCAGTAGTAGCATTTGTTGACCGAAGACACCGCCACCGCGATCATCTCACGCTCAAGCTTGCTGAGCGCACTGTCACCCAGCATCAGATCGTTATACATGCCCGCAAAAGCGTTCAGCTTGTCGATGTCAAAGGCATAGGCCCGCAGGACATTCGGCACCATTCCGAGCTTTTCCTGACAGATGTCGAAATACTTCTGCGTCGCTTCAGGCAGCGGATCGACCATCGGCAGATCAAGGGCGGTGGGCGTGTCGTTGGCCATGGTCTTATCCTTTACTCAGTGCATTGACGGTAATGATAGTGCCCGACCGGGGCAAAGCCCAGTTTGGCGTAAAGCGCCTGCGCGCGGGTATTGGTATCAACGCAGAGCACCGAAAGCCGCGCGGTCCCCTGTGCCTGCCCCCAATGGGCGGCGGCGCGCATGATCCAAGTGGCCACGCCTTGGCGCTGTTGATGCGGCAGCACCTCGACGGCGTGCACCATGCAAATATCGTCGTGCACCCCGGCAAAGGCCACGCCTGCGGGTTTCTCGTTCCAGCGCGCAAGGATGCCTGTTTTGGTCGCGGCGCGGTCCATCACGGCAAGACGCGCAGGGCCGACCCCTCCGGCGGCCCAGACCTCGGCCATGATCGCCAGCGGCTCCCAAATGCAAAAGGCGGTGACCGGGGGCATCGGCACATCCGTCAGCCGGGTGATCGGCGCGCTCAGCACCGTGACCGGATCGACCACGCCGTAGCCCCGCGCTGCCAGCAGCGCGTCGAGATCATCTTCGCCCGCGCGCACCATAAAAAGCGGGCGCTGGTCCATCTTGCGCATCGCCGCTTCGGCGGTCGGAATATCGGCGTCCGAGATCGCCCCACGCGCTGTCGCCGCCGAGACCCGTTTCCCGCCGCGCTGCCCTTCGCGCAGGGTCCATGGCCCGTGATCAAACCGCCGCGCGGCGGGCCATGTCGCGTCGCCCGCATCGAAAAACGCCTGCGCCTCGCTCATGCGAAGGCGGCCTTGAGCTTGACCATCGCCGCTTCGACCATCCCCGGATCGCTGCCGCGGATCACCACATGCGCGCCAAAGATGCCGTCTTTCTGAAACGGGTAGCTGCCCATCGACAGATGCGGATATTCCTCGGCCAGCGCGCCCAGTGGTCCAGCGATATCGCCCTCACCCCGGTCGATGCGCAGCGTCTCACTGATCAGGGGCTGGCCGCCTGTGAGCCCCGGCAGGACGCTGGCAACCATCGCCTGAAAGACCGTCGGCACCCCGGCCATGACATGCACATTCTCAACCACGAACCCCGGCGCGGCAGAGACCGGGTTTTCGATCAGCGCGGCGCCCTCGGGAATGCGCGCCATGCGCAGGCGCGCCTCGTTCATCTCGGTCCCCGCGCGGGCGTAGTGTTCGGCCAAAATCTCACGCGCATCCTCGCGCACGTCGATATCACGGTTAAAGGCGGCGGCGATGCAATCGGCGGTAATGTCATCATGCGTGGGCCCGATGCCGCCCGAGGTAAACACATGGGCATAGGCACCTGAGAGCGCCTGCACGGCGGCGATGATCGCGCCGTGATCGTCCGACACCACGCGCACCTCTTTCAGGTCGATCCCCACTTTCGTCAACTCCCCCGCAAGGTGATGCATATTGCTGTCGCGGGTTCGGCCCGAGAGGATTTCGTCGCCGATCACGATCATCGCGGCGGTGGGGTTTGACATGGGTGCGGCTCCTTGAGGATGGCGTCCCTTCGGTATAGGCCGCGCCTCATGCGCTTTCAAACCCAACTTGCCCCCGCCCGGCTGATCCGCCGCTACAAACGCTTTCTGGCTGATTGCAGGCTGGAAGATACGGGCGAGGAAGTGATCGCCCATTGCGCCAACCCCGGCTCGATGTTGGGGCTGGCCGAACCGGGCAGCCGGATTTGGCTCGAGCCGAACGACGATCCGAAGAAAAAGCTGAATTACGGCTGGCGGTTGGTGGACCATGAAAACGGCCATTTCACCGGCGTCGACACCGCCCTGCCCAACCGCGCGATGAAAGCGGCGCTGATCGCGGGTGAGGTGACGCCACTGGCCGCCTATGCCGAGGTACGACCGGAGGTGAAATACGGCGAAAACTCCCGCATCGACTTCCTGCTGCGCGGCGATGGCCTGCCCGATGCCTATGTCGAGGTGAAATCGGTCACCCTCTCACGCGAAACGGGTCTGGCCGAATTCCCCGACAGCGTCACCGCACGCGGGGCGAAGCATTTGGGCGAACTGGCGCGGATGGCGCAGGCCGGGCACCGCGCCGTGCTATTGTATCTGGTGCAACGCACCGATTGCACGCAGATGACCCTCGCCGCCGATATCGACCCGACCTACGCCGCCGCGTCCCAAGCCGCGCGGGCGGCGGGGCTGGAAATCTACGCCATCGGCACCCATATCACGCCCCAAGCCGTCACACTGGCGCAACCGATCCCCTTTACGGGCTGAGCTGCACTGGCCCTTGCCGGAAAGCCACGCTAAATAGGAGCAAACACAAGGATGGAGAGAGCGGTGAACAACGCACACCGAGGCCGCCAGACGCGCGACGGCATTCGCATTTACGAGCCTTCGGATCACGCCGGGATGCAAGCGGCGGGCCGTCTGGCCGCCACGATCCTCGATGAGATCGCAGAGCATGTCTTCCCCGGGCAAACCACCGGAGAGCTTGATCGCCTGATCGAAGAGAAGGTCAACGCCGCTGGCGCGAAATCCGCGACGATCGGCTACAAAGGCTATCAGCACGCCAGCTGCATCTCGGTGAACCATGTGGTCTGCCACGGGATCCCGAGCGACAAAAAGCTAAAAGACGGCGACATCCTGAACATCGACGTGACCGTGATCGTCGATGGCTGGTTCGGCGACACCAGCCGCATGTATGTGGCGGGCAAGCTTTCGCGCAAGGCCGAGCGGTTGATCAACGTGACCCACGACAGCCTGATGCGCGGGATCGAGGCGGTGAAGCCGGGCAATACCTTTGGCGACATCGGCCATGCCATCCAGACCTTCGTCGAAGGCCACCGCATGTCCGTGGTCACCGATTTCTGTGGTCACGGGCTGGGACAGGTCTTTCACGCGCCGCCCAACGTGCTGCACTATGGCCGCCCCGGCACGGGTGCTGTGCTTGAGCCGGGCATGTTCTTTACCATTGAGCCGATGGTGAACCTTGGCCGGGCCGAGACCAAGACCTTGGCCGACGATTGGACAGCGGTGACCCGCGACAAATCCCTGTCGGCGCAGTTTGAGCATTCGGTCGGCGTGACCGAAGACGGGGTTGAGATCTTTACCCTCTCGCCCGGCGGGCTGTTCCACCCGACCTACAAGACTGACTAAAAGGCAAAGGGGTCGCGACTCCGGGGGGCTAATAGTGCTAAGTGCTGACTATTCTGCAGCCTCAGGCAAGGATTGATCCGCCATTAAAAAAGGGCGCAGAGATTACTGCGCCCTTGCTGGGATCAGGATGGCGAATTGATCAGCTTGAGGGGTGGTAACGGTTGGCGAGGCCGGAGGGCCAGAGCGACCTTGCCCCACCAGTACGCCCGTTTGGCTAAGCCCCCGCAACGTCGGCAGAAGTAGGCAGCGGGTCGACGGCACCGTAGCCTTGGACAGACAGGGCAGAAGCCGCGACGGCATAGTGGCATGCGGTTTCGGGGGTGTCGCCTGTTGACAGGCGGGTCAGGAAGGCCCCGTCGAAACAGTCTCCGGCACCTGTGGCATCGACGGCTGTGACCCGAACGCCGGGGATATGGGTTATCGTTCCGGCGTGCCCTAGAAGCGCGCCTTCCTCTCCGAGGGTCAGGGCGACCACATCCGGCCCCATGTCGTGAAACGCACGCACGATGTCTTCGGGAGCGTCCAACCCCGTAATCTGGCGCGCATCGTCCAGTCCGGGCAGCGCGATATGCGCCAGTCCAAGCGCTTGGGTGATCACGGAACGGGCTTCTTTCAAGGGCCAGAGCGCCAGTCGCAAGTTCGGATCGAAAGAGACCCGCCGCCCTGCGGCCCGCGCGATACGCATCGCTTCCAGGCCGGCATCGCGCGCGCTGGCGCTGATCGCCAGAGTGATGCCGGACACATGGGTAAACTGGGCGCTCTGTATGGCTGCGACGGGCAAGCTGTCCGCTGTCATTCGGCTGGCTGCAGACCCTGCGCGGCGGTACTCGAACCGGTGGCCATCCGACCCGTGCCGCACGAAATAGAGCCCTGTCGGGGCCGACGCGTCAGTTGCAACGCAGGACGCATCGACGCCCTCGCGCATCCAAAGATTGCGAAGCTCTTGCCCGAAACCATCGTCGCCCAAGCGCGTTGCGATGGCACTGCGCGCGCCTAAACGGGCAGCGGCGATGGCGACGTTTGACACGTCACCGCCGAAGCCCTGATGCCACTGCGTCCCGTTGATCTGGTTGAACTCGACCAGCGGTTCGCCAATGCAGATAATATCAAAGTCGCGCATGGGGTCAGTGGTTGTTGCGCGGCAGGCCGCGGCTGGTGATGTCGCGGTATTCGGTTGCACCTTCAAAGACCATACCTTCAGAGAAGGGGCGTACTTTCTCGCGGAAGATCGCTTGCCAGGGGGATTGGCTTTCTGGCTGGGCAAAGCCCCCCGCAGCGTCAAGGGCATCGCGGCGCGCGGCAAGCTCGGTTTCGTCCAGCAGCACGTCCACGCGGCGCTGTTTCAGGTCGATGCGGATCGGATCGCCGTCTTGCAACAGCGCAAGCCCGCCGCCATCCGCAGCTTCGGGTGACGCATTCAGAATCGACGCCGAGCCAGAGGTGCCCGATTGCCGCCCGTCGCCGATACAAGGCAGGGCGCGGACGCCCTGTTTGATCAGATAGCTTGGTGGGCGCATGTTCACCACCTCGGCCCCGCCGGGATAGCCCTTGGGCCCTGCGCCACGCATCACCAGAACACTGTCATCGGTCAGCCCCAACGCGGGGTCATCGATGCGGGCGTGAAAATCTTCTGGCCCGTCGAATACCGCGACACGGCCTTCAAAGGCCTCTTCCGCGTTCGAGAAATAGCGCGCCCGAAAGCCCGCGTCGATTGCAGAGGTTTTCATCAAGGCGCTGTCGAACAGGTTGCCGCGCATGTTCAAGAAACCCGCGTTGGGTTTCAACGGTGACGCCGCGCGGCGGATCACATCCTCATCAAGGATCGGCGTGTCGGTGTAGAGTTCGGCGATTGTTTGACCGGTCACAGTCAGTGCATCGGGATGGGGCAGAAGCCCAGCCCGCAACAATTCACCGATCACGGCGGCGGTGCCCCCCGCGCGGTGGAAGTCCTCGCCCAGATAGGTGCCGACCGGCTGCATATTGACGAGCAATGGCACGGCGTGACCGAATTGCTCCCAATCACCGTTGCTAAGCGCGATGCCAAGATGCGCGGCGATGGCATTGAGGTGGATCGGCGCGTTGGTCGATCCACCTAGTGCGGAATTAACGACTATGGCATTCTCGAAGGCTTCGCGGGTCATGATCTGGGCCGGGCGGAGGTCCGCATGGACCATATCAACGATGCGTTTCCCCGTATGATAGGCGGCCTGTCCGCGTTCGCGGTAGGGGGCGGGGATAGAGGCAACGCCGGGCAATTGCATGCCCAAAGCCTCTGACAGGGAGTTCATCGTCGATGCGGTGCCCATCGTGTTGCAGAATCCGACCGAGGGGGCGGAAGAGGCGGCGATCTCTAGAAATTCTTCGGCATCGATTGTGCCTGCCGCCAGCTCTTGCCGTGCCTGCCAGATCACCGACCCCGATCCTGCGCGTTCGCCCCGGTGCCAGCCGTTCAGCATCGGCCCGACAGAGAAGGCCAAGGCCGGCATGCCCACCGTCGCCGCCGCCATCAGCAGCGCCGGCGTGGTTTTGTCACAGCCAATGGTCAGGACGACGCCGTCGATCGGATAGCCATACAGGCTTTCGACAAGACTAAGGTAGGCGAGGTTACGGTCCAGCATTGCGGTCGGACGCTTGCCGGTTTCCTGGATAGGATGCACCGGAATTTCCATCGGGATGCCCCCGGCGGCGATGATCCCGTCGCGGGTCCGTTTGGCCAGCTCGATATGGTGGCGGTTACACGGGCTCAGGTCGCTGCCGGTTTGCGCGATACCGATCACCGGCTTACCTGACCGCAGTTCCTCAAGCGTAAGCCCGTAGTTCAGGTAGCGTTCAATATAAAGCGCGGTCATCTCAGGGTCGTCGAGATTGTCGAACCACTTACGGGAGCGCAAAGATTTGGTATCGGTCATAATTCGTCTTTCAGCGGCCGGTCACGCCAGGGAAGGCAATGAGAATAGCGAGCGCGAGGATTTGAAGGGCAATGAAGGGCAAGAGAGAGCGAAAGATCTCTCCCAAAGAGATATCAGGTGGTGTCACCGACTTGAGATAGAAGGCGGCGGGACCAAAGGGCGGCGACAGGAAGCTGACCTGCATGTTCATTGCGAAGACCACACCGAACCACACAGGATCAAGGCCAAGATCGCGGATGATCGGGACAAAGATCGGCATGGTCAGCAGCGCAATCCCTACCCAGTCCAGAAACATCCCAAGGACAAAGAGGATCGCCATCATGAACAACACAATCACGGTTGGATTGTCCGACACGCCGGTGATCAGATTAGAGACAAAGGTAATGCCGCCCATCAGGTTAAAGACCCCGACCAGTGCCGAAGCACCGATCCCGATCCAGACGATCATCCCGACGGTCGCGAGGGTTCGCTTGGCCGCGCCCACCATCAGCTCTGTGGTGAATTCGCCGCGGATCATCGTGGACAGGGTCACGCCGATCACCCCGATGGCAGAGGCTTCGGTGACCGAGGCAATGCCGCCATAGATCGACCCCAGCACAAAGATCACCACCATGATTGGCAAGATCAACCCTTTGAGCAGACGCATCTTCTCGGCTGTCGAGGTCTCGTCCGGTTCCGGGATCGGTGCGATGTCGGGGTTCATGTAGGCCCGCACCAGCACGTAGATGATATAGAAGCTTGCCAGCATCAGACCGGGCAAGAAGGACGCGGTGAACAGATCCCCGATAGAGACCGACGCCGTCAGACCATAGATGATCAACACGATGGACGGGGGCACCATTGTCCCCAAGGCCCCGCCCGCGCAGCACACGCCGATGGCCAGACGCCGGTCATAGCCAAGCCGCAACATCTGGGGCAGTGCCAGCAGACCCAGCAGTACCACCTCGCCCCCGATGATGCCGGACATCGCGGCCAGTACAACGGCGACCAGCAAAGTCTGGATCGCGATGCCGCCCCGCAGACGGCCACCGACCTCGCGCATCGCGTCGAACAGATCGCGTGCGATGCCCGACCGATCAAGGATCGCGGCCATCAGCACGAACATCGGCACGGACACGAAGACGAAGGAGTTGACGAAGCTGAAAATGCGGCTGGTGATCAACGGCACGGCCATCGGCCCGAACCAGCCAAGCGCAAAAATCAGCGCCACGAGCAGGGTCACGAAAGCCAGTGGCATGCCGGTGATCAGAAGCAGGAACAAGGTGACGAACATCGCCCCGGTCGCCACTTCGATCCCCATGGCCTTAAAGTCGAACAGCGCTGTGAGAAGGTCCATCACCGGTCCTGTTTTGTCATGTAGTTCCAAGCAAGCACAGCGAACTGCACGGCCATGACCACGAGAATTGTAAAGAGAAAGATTTTAAGCATCCCCGGTGTGGGCGGGTCCCATGCGCTGCCGCTGCTCTCTAGCCGGATTGCGCCGGTTGGCGTCCAGACCGCACGCACAAGGCTTTGCCATGCGGCCCAGCCGAAGAAGGCTGTTGCCACAAGGCAAACCAGCGAAATCACCACGTTGAAAATGCGCCGCCACGGGGCTGACAGGTAATCATAGATCAGGACCACACGGATGTGCGTGTCCCGCGATACCACATAGAGTCCCCCATAAACAAAGGCGGTGGCGTTCAGAAATATCACTGTCTCATGCGCCCAGACCGTCGGGGCGGCAAAGACATAGCGCAAGACCACCTCGATCCCGAGGATCGCGGCAGAGGCGAGGATCGCAAAGGCAAAAAGGATACCGATCCGGTCGATGCCGCGCCCTAACAGCCCAGCCTCGGGGATCGCCCCCTTGGGTGCGTCAATATCCACTGGTGCGCTGGCCGCGACGTTGGGATCTGTCCTGTCTTGCATATGCCCCTCCCGAGCGTTCACCCCTCCGGTCTGTCCGGAAGGGTGCTGGTGCTTAGACGCTTACTGAAGCAGCCCGTTTTCTTCGAGATAGGCCGTCAGCGTGTCATAAACCTTGCGCGATGCGTCGGATGCTTCGGCCGCCTTTTCCCATTCGGTCTTGGCGAAGGCACGGAACTTGGCGCGCTCTGCGTCGGACCAATTATGCACGGTGATGTCGGCGTTGGCTTCGGCTTCTTTTACCGCAGCCATGTCGCTCTCGGCCAAGGTCGACACCTGTAGCTGCCGGAAATCTTTTACGGACTCTACCAATGCGCTCTGGATATCCTCGGGCATCGAATCCCACACACCTTTGTTGATCGAAACCTCGACCAGCGGCATGGAGTGGAAGCCGGGATATACCGGATGGTTCGCCACATCGTGCATGCCCTGCGCGTGGTTGGTCGAGAAGACGGTATAATCCGCCGCGTCGATCACGCCCTTATCAAGCGAGGTGAACACCTCGGAGCCAGGCAAATTGACCGGAGACGCGCCCGCCGCGGCAAAGACTTTCTGCACCATACCTTCGGGCGCGCGCATTTTCAGCCCCTTCAGATCGTCCACGCCGTCCAGCGGCACCTTCGACAGAAACGCCTCAAGGCCGGGGGTCGTCGCACCGATGAAGTGCAAACCGTAGGGTTCAAGCATTTCGTTCATCAGCTCATTGCCGCCGCCGTTCTCCATAAAGTCGAACATCTGCTGCGGGTCAGACCATGCCCCGACCGGGTTGGCAATCAGACCAAACGCCGGTTCTTTACCCGCGAAATAAGAGGTGTCGGTCACGTGGCCGTCGATAATGCCCGCCGCCACCGCGTCCTGCGATTCAGTATGTGCGACGATTGTTTCAACGGGCAGCAGATCGACTTCGACGCGGCCGTCGGTTTTGGCGGCGACGTCTTTGGCCCATTCTTGTTGAAGCAAGAAGTTGGCGTTGCCTGCCGGATCTGATGACTGGAACTTAAGCGAAAAATCTTGTGCAGCAGCGGCACCGGCCAGCCCGGCGCTGACAACTGCGGTTGCGGCCAGAAGCCTAGCGGTAAAGCGCATGTGTTTATCCTCCCTAAAAAGTCGTGACCGTAAACGGTGACGATGGGCGGACGCTAATGACAGCGCTATCATCTGTCAACTATTCACAAAGACCGGCGCGCGTGATAGTGTCTATGGCATGGAAAAGAACGATAAATACAAGCGGGTTACGTTGAACGAAGTCGCGGCAGAGGCAGGTGTCAGCGCTATCACTGTATCGCGGACGATTCGTGCCCCCAACATGGTCTCGGCGGTTGTGCGGAAGAAGGTTCAGGCTGCGATAGAACTGCTTGGGTATGTGCCGGATCAAGCCGCTTCGGCGCTTGCGTCCGAGCGGACAAATGTGGTGGGGTTGCTGGTCCCATCGCTGACCAACGCGGTATTTTCTGACGTCTTGCGCGGTGTTTACGATGTGATCGATGGGTCAGGCTTATCGGTGCAAATCGGTAATTTCCGCTATAGCCCCAGCAAAGAAGAAAACCTTTTGCGTACCTTCCTGCGTCAGCGCCCTGCGGGGCTGATTGTGGCAGGGATCGACCAAACCGACGCAGCGCGGACCCTGCTCAAGTCCGCCCCCTGTCCCGTCGTGCAGATTATGGACGTGTCGGATTCCCCAATTGATCTCATGATCGGGTTCTCACACTACGATGGCGCTGTCGAAGGCACGCGGCACTTGATCGATGCGGGGTACAAAAAGCCCGGATTTCTGGGTGCGCGAATGGACCCGCGATCACAGGCCCGACTTGCGGGTTTCACCGCAGAAGCGCAGGCGCGCGAGGTTTACGATCCGAACCGCGTTGTCACAACGACCCATCCGTCCTCGGTCGGTATGGGCGGGCAACTGCTAAGCGATCTTCTTGCGCAAGCGCCAGACACCGATGCCGTGTTTTGCAATAACGACGACCTCGCCGCCGGCGCGCTGTTCGAGGCCGAACGCCGTCGCATCAACGTTCCCAGGGACTTGGGTATCTGCGGATTTAACGATCTGGAAATGTCACGGCACCTGAACCCCGGCATTACCTCTGTAGCGACGCCCCGCTATGAGGTTGGCGCAGGGGCGATGACCTTGCTACGGGACGCAATCGCCGACCGCGCAGCCATCAGCACGCCTCACATCCGGCTCGGCGTGGAGCTGATCAAGCGCGGGTCGACACAACGAGGTTGAAAGTCCCGAATAGCACGAGATCAGGCAACTGCTGGCAGCAAAACAAAATTCTAATAGTCCCCAATATTCCGTAACTACGGAATTTCCCTGACATCAGGGGGATAAAGAGCCTGATGTTCTGCTTTCGAACTGCTTTCTGCAACTTGATCTAGAAGCACAGTTCGATCTCGCCATCTGCCGCTAAAGTCAGGATGGGCTCAACGCGGAAATTGCTGTTCGAGGCTTTGAAAGCACAACTGCACACGGAATGTTACGGACTAAATGTTCGTGTGCCCTTATGTATTTCACAGGTCATGGCTTGTTATAAATCGCGAGATACGTTGTATAATTTAACGGCCAGCAAGGGTCGCTGCCCCTTCCCTACTCAGCCGTCGATCGCGACCAAATGATTGTCCCACGCTCGCGTCGCGGCGGTAAGTCCTGATAAGCGCTTATCCTGAAGCGCCAATATCCCACCCAGACCGTCCGTCGCAACGAACCCACCCCGGCCCGAGGCCAACCCGCAGATATCGGCGCGGCGGTGGCTGGCGACAAAATCACCTTGATCGTCAAAAACATGCAGCCGCCCGCCGCGCGGTGAGGTGATGCCGACTGATTTTCCATCCGCCGCAAAAGCCACGCTTCCGGCATAGCCCTGCATCGCGATTTGTTCGGCCAAATCAGCCTCAGCCAGGATCGCCGCCTGTCCGCGTCGGTGCAGCCCCAACAGAGGCACCCCATCCCCCGGGTCACCCTGCCATTGCATGGCAAAGGCCACCTGCCCATCAGGGGCCAACGCAAGATGGCGGATTGAATTCAAGTGCAGATCGTCGGGCAGTTCGACTTGATCCAACATTTCACCCATCACGCTGATATAAGAGAGGTTGGCCCGCATATCGTCGATGTTCAGCTTTTCGCGCCCACTATCGGGATGCGTACGGATACCGCCATTGGCCACCACGAGCACATCGTCGGAAAAGCGGAGGATCTCATGCGGGCCAATCCCGCCCGAAGCGATCTCTCCGATCCGCGCATAGCCCCGCGCACGGGACCACAGTCCGATGCGCCCTTCGCCGGTGTCGATCTCATTCTCGCTGGTGGCGAGGATGGCTCCGCCCTGCAAAAACGCCCCATGTCCGTAGAAATGCCGCCCCTCTGGTGTGTCGAGCCGATGGGCGACGCGGCCTTCCACGCAGTCGATCACCAGTGCAAACCGGCCCGGACGGCGGGCAAAGGCCACGGCCTCAGGCGCCGTGGGGTGCGCGGCGGCGGCATGTCCCCGGTCGGGGAGTGGAATGCGAAAAATGTCGTGGCCGGTCCCGTCCAGTCCGAAAAGCGCATAGTCGCCAGAGGGGCCGCGCGCTGCAGCAAGGTACGCGGGGCTACCGGCGGCGGCCCAGCCCATACGCGGCAAGCCAGTGGCGGCGGCCAGACCAGCCAGGAAATGGCGGCGCGAAGGCATCAGTCGCCATCTGCCGAATTGAACCCAACCGACACACCAAGTGCTGGGGCGATCTCTTGGGCTGCCGCTTCGGAAATGGCGAGAACATCGTTTTGCAAAGCCTCGACACGGATACGGCTCACAGGTTCTGCGACCCCGGCAAAGATCGGGTCCTCCAAGGCGCGTGCGGCTGTAAGCGCGCGGTCAAAAGCGGCGTCGGTCTTGGGCGTCGGCGCGTCCGATAGGGTGTCCGCAAGCGCGTGCAAGGCGTCGAGCGAGAGCACCACATTGCGCAGGCTGCGGCCCGAACGGCGCGCCTCGGCCACCTGCGGTTTCGGCGCATCGAAGCGGCCCATGGGACGGCCCAAACGTTGTTCTGCAACAAAATCCAACCCGGTCGCCAAAGCCGTATAAAGCGCCTGTGACGCCTCGCGCGGGCTGAGGAAACGGTCGTTGCCCGCCTCGCCCGCGCTGCTCAGTGTTTCAGCAAAATCCTCGCGCCATGCGGCATCTACGGTCTGGGCCGCTTCGGCCAGATCGGCAGAGATGGCACGTGCCAGCGTGCAGCTATAGCTGTCGGGCCCATAGCCGACAAAGGCCTCGTCGTAGAGCAACCGCTCCAACGCAAAAAGCCCCCGCGCCGCGATGGAGACTTCTGAGAAATCACCGTCTTGAGCTATCGGGTCTTCGCCGGCCACCAATCGCGCCACGCTGCGGCCCACCATGCCGCGTGTGTCTGGCCAAAAGGCAATGGCCAACCCGCGCCCGTCCTCTTCCAACGGTCCAAGGGTCAGATGCGCGATGCCCATCCATGCGTCGAAAGCCTCCTGATAGGCGGGGCGCAGCGCTGTGCTGGTGCAATCGGCCTGTGCGGCCCTGTCGAGCGCTACCGTCGCGTCTGCAAAAGCGGCAGTACCCGGTAAGGCGTGATCATTAATCACCTCGCTCACCCCGGCAAAGACGGGGGCGGCGGTTAGCAGAAAGGTAGCGGTTAGAAGGCTGCGCATCAGAGGCTCTCCAGATAGCGGATCAGGGCGTCACGATCGGCTTTGGGCATCTCCACCACGGCATCGCGGGCGGGCTGTGCTTCGCCGCCGTGCCACAGCACCGCTTCAAGCAGTGAACGCGCGCGCCCGTCGTGCAGGAATTGGGTATGGCCGTTGACCTGTTCGGTCAAGCCGATACCCCAGAGCGGCGCAGTGCGCCATTCGCGCCCGTTCGCGCGGCCCTCGGGGCGGTTGTCGGCCAGCCCTTCGCCCATGTCATGCAGCAAAAGGTCGGTCATCGGCCAGATCAGCTGAAAGCTCTGCTCAGGCTGATCCTCTAGCCGTTCGGTCACGAATTTCGGCTGGTGACAGGAGGTGCAGCCGATCTCATGAAACACCGCCTTGCCGCGCAGCACCTCGGGCGCGCCAACATCACGACGCGCAGGCACAGCAAGGTTGCGGCTGTAAAAGGTCACCAGATCCAGCCCTTCGGCGTCGATCTCTGCCCCGCGCGCGTCACCATCCCCATGCGGAGCGTTGCGACAGGCGGTCTGCTCGGTGGTGCAATCGCCCCATGCCGCATCGAAGATCGGGGATGAAATCCCGATGTCCCCGGCAAAGGCGCTGGCGGATTGTTCGCGGATCGTCGGCGCACCGGATTTCCAGCCGAAACGGCCCAGCATCGGGCGCGCGTGTTCAAAGGACCAGACGATCTGCGCCCGGCCAGAGATCCCATCGCCGTCGGCGTCTTCGGGGTCCGCGAGGGCCAAGATATCCGCAGCTGGGATCGCCTCTAATAGGCCAAGCCCGATCATCGGCGGGGCAACACGGGGGCTGAGCATCGCGCCATCGGCCAAGGGACCATACCCGAGATCTTCGGCGCTGTAGGTCGGGCGGCGCAGGCTGGCGGTTTCGCCATCGGACAGGGCGACCTCAACCTCTTCATAGCGCAGGCCCAGCCGGTATTCCGCCGGATGGCCCGCCACCCCGAAATCCTGCAACTGGCCGCCATAGACCGGATCGGGCCGCGTGCGCGGGGTGCTGTCGCCCACCGAAAGCAGAAACGCCTCGATCTCGCTCATCGCTTCTTCGGGGGCGGTGGGAACCGAGATGCGCAGAAACATCGACACCGCGTCATCCTCCGGACCCTCGGGCGGATGGCCGCGCCCGTCCTTCAGGTGGCAGCGCTGACAAGAGCGCGCGTTGAACAGCGGCCCCAGCCCGTCAGAGGCCAGCGTCGAAGACGGCGAAGAAACCCAGAGCTTTTTAAACAGCCCGTTGCCCACTTTGAAATCCAACTCACGCTCAAAGGGGATATTGCCCGAGGGCAGCGAAAACGCATCGGCATTGCCACGCGGGCTGACCGTGGCAGCACCTGCTGGGTTCGTCTCAAATGCTTCGGGTTTGTCGAATTCGGTCGCGGGGGCGGTGACCTTGGCGATCCGGGCGGCCTCTTCGGCGGTGCGGGGGATCACCTTAAGATGCGGTTCCTCCAAAGCTTGTGGAGCGGCGGCGGCCATGCTCGCGGCGGCCACCGTGAGCATCGGAATGAGGAATCGCATGAGGACTGCCTTGGATAAGCGGCGGGCCCTGCACCGGGCCCGCCATTCGATATTACTTGCTGTCGTCCGACGGCTTGGCCTGAAGTTGACCATAGACGGCCTCGCCCAGTTCGGCCTGAAGCGACAGTTGCGTTTCAAGGAAGTCGATATGCCCTTCCTCGTCGGCAATCAATTCCTCGAACAGGTTCTTAGAGACATAATCCCCAACCTGATCGCAGTGGTTGCGTGCCTCGATATAAAGCGTGCGCGCCTCATGTTCGGCAGCCAGATCGGACTCAAGGCATTCCTTGACGGTCTCGCCAATGCGCAGTGAATCCAACTTTTGCAGATTCGGATGCCCTTCGAGGAAGATGATCCGCTCGATCAGCTTGTCGGCGTGATTCATCTCTTCGATGCTTTCCTCGCGCGACTTATCGGCAAGCCGACCATAGCCCCAATCTTCTTGCAGACGGTAGTGCAGCCAGTATTGGCTTACCGCTGTCAGCTCGCTGCGCAGTGCCGCGTTTAGATATTCGATGACCTTTACGTCGCCCTTCATGAACCTGTCTCCTTGTTTGGTTTTGCCTGACGTAGAGTGGGTTTCAGCACAGGCACGGAAAAGTTGCCATTTCCTCGCATGGTAGACAAGAACAGAGGCATGCAGCCACCACAATCGGCTGCTTTGCCCAAGGCGCGGTAAATTTTACCCGCAGTGATGACTGTGCGCGCGTCAGAGGCGCGCATCCAGTCGATTGCATTGTTGATATCGCGATCGGTGATATTCTGGCACTGACAAACGATCATAGTATTTCGTATTCCCTTGCTGGCTTCGGGCCGCCGCAGCGGCCCGAAGGTGGATTAGGATTACTGGAAGACGGCCTCTGGCGCGTCGAGGCTGTCGGAGCCTTCAAAGGCGATCTCATCGCCACCAAGCACGGTCACGGCCCGTTCAATCGCGCGGGTCTGATCCACCAGCGCATCGACCGCGCCCATGATCAGCGCTTCGCCCTCGGCATTGCCGCGCTCTAGCATCATGTCATAGCTGAAACCCGCTTCGGCGGCGGTTTTGATCTGGCCAAGTTCCGCCATGGAGGCGTTCAGTTTGGCGCGCAGGTCTTCGTCGACGCTGGCATCGGCGCTGGCAACAAGATCAGCCAGCGATGCGCCGGAAACCACGCGGCCATCGACGCGCAGATATTCGCCCAGATAGACGTTCCGCACGCCCAAACCGTCGTAGTAGTGGCTGTTGTGCGTGTTGTCCGAGAAGCAATCGTGCTCTTCTTCGGGGTCATTGAGCATGACGCCCAGCTTCATCCGCTCACCCGCCTGCTCACCGTAGGAGAGCGAGCCCATGCCGGTCAAGATCGCGTCGATCCCGGCGTCTTCGTCTGCCAGCACGGCGGCGCGTGCGTCACCGCCTTCGGCCCATTGGCCGGACATCCATTCCAGATCGCTGACCAGCAGATCAGTCGCGGCTTTGAGGTATTGCCCGCGGCGGTCGCAGTTGTCGCCGGTGCAGTCTTCGCCGGTCGCGTAGTCGGTCCAAGGACGGGTGCCCGCGCCATGCTCAGTCCCGTTCAGGTCTTGGCCCCAGAGCAGGAATTCGATGGCGTGGTAGCCGGTGGCGACATTGGCCTCAACCGCGCCCGCCTCATGCAACTGCCCTTCGAGGAGCGCAGGCGTGATCTCGGCGGCGTCCACCTCTTCCCCGCCCAGCGTGAAGCTCGGGTTGGCGATGACGTTCAGAACAGCCAGTTGGTTCTCATCCGTCTCACCGCCATAGGAGGCATCGACATAGTCGATCAGGCCTTCGTCCAGCGGCCATGCGTTTACCTTGCCTTCCCAATCGTCGACGATGGCGTTGCCAAAGCGGAACACTTCGGTCTGCTGGTAGGGCACGCGGGCGGCCAGCCATGCGGTTTTCGCAGCCTGAAGCGCCTCGGCAGAGGGGGTAGCGATCAGCGTCTCGACAGCGGCTTGCAGCGTCTGCGCGGTGGTCAGACTGTCTTCGTATCCGGCCTGCGCGATGTCGGCATAGGTGCCCAGCACCTCAGCCTTGTCTTGCGCGAATGCCGGAGCGGCGGCAAATGTGATCAGCGCAATGGCTGTGGTCGCTTTGAGGCGCATCGAATGTCCTTCCTTGGATATCACCTTGGCGCCGCGCAGACTGCAGCGGGCCCTTTTGCAATAGGTGACTCAAACGGTCGGAAAAGACAAGGGTGAAGGTGCCGTGACGCTGCCCCGCGTGTAAAGCTATTTGCCGTCAGCCCTTTGCAAGAGCGTCACATGGGTATCGCCATATTTACGCGTGTCGATCCGGGCGAATCCCTCTGGGGCATGCATGGGGGTGTTTTCCTCCCAAACGATCATGGCGCCGGGGGCAAGCCAGCCGCCTGCAGCAGCGGCAATCAACGCTTTCTGCCCCATGGATTTACCATAGGGCGGATCGAGAAAGACCAGGTCAAACGGAGGCTGCGCCCATGGCCCCAGCCGTGTGGCATCGTTGCGCATCAATCGCGTCTCAGATTCGGCCCCAAGCGTGCGGGTATTCTCTGCAATCAGCCGCTGCCCGGTGTGGCCATTCTCGACGAAACAAACCGTGTTGGCACCCCGCGACAGCGCCTCGAACCCAAGCGCGCCGGTGCCTGCGAACAAATCTAGCACCCGCGCGCCTTGGATCACGTCGTGATGAGTCAACATCGAAAAAAGGCTTTCGCGGACACGATCAGAGGTCGGGCGCAGATGCGCTCCGGCATCGCCCTTGCCAAGCGCCGCAAGGGGGCGGCCACGGTATTTCCCGGCAATGATCCTCATGCTTTCAGCAAAGCCTTAAGGTCGGTATCAGGGTCCGCGACCAGCGCGGGATCAGGCGATTTCCCCGCCTCGATCAACCGTTTACCCACCATGTAACCACGCGGGTCGTTCGCAGCATCCACGGCCAGCAGGGTGTCACCAAGGTAGTACCAGAAGGACGCGCTGCCGTCGCCAAAGCGGCTGACCACGCGGTCATAGCCTGCGTTCAGCCCGGCGATTTGCAGCTTCACATCATATTGATCTGACCAGAACCACGGCTTGGCGACATATTCCTTGCCCGCGCCGAGGATGTTTTCCGCAACGATTTCGGCTTGATCAATGGCGTTCGGCACGCTTTCCAACCGGATGCGCCCGCCGCGATAGGGGAAAGAAGTGCAGTCCCCCGCCGCCCAGATGCCCGGCATGTTCGTGCGGCCCTGCGCATCGATCTTGATGCCGTTTTCGATCTCGATCCCCGCCGCTGCCGCCAGGACGACATCGGGCTCAATGCCCACACCGGTGATGACGAAATCGGCAGCGATCTCTGTCCCGTCGCTGAGGCGCGCGCCGGTGACTTGGGTGTCGCCCAGCAAACGATCCAGACCGACGCCTTCGCGCAGGGTCACGCCGTGGCCTTCATGCAGAGCGCGGAAGTAGTCACTGGTCTCTGGCGCGGCCACCCGTTGCAGGATGCGGTCGGCCATTTCCACCAGTGTAACCTCAAGCCCCAGTTTGGCCGCCACCGCCGCTGCCTCCAGCCCGATATAACCACCGCCGACGATCAATATCTTCGCGCCCTTTACGAAACGCGGGGCCATGGCATCCACATCCGCCAGATCGCGCACGGTAAAGACGCCATCCAGCGCCCCGCCAATCGCTTCGGGCAGACGGCGCGGGACGGATCCAGTGGCGAGCACCAGTTCGTCATAGGCGATCTGCCCGTCTGTGGTGGTAAGAACGCGCGTTTCAGGGTCAATCGCGGTCACGCGGCAATCGGTCTTCAACGTGATCCCTTGATCGGCATAAAACGCCTCAGGCCGCAAAAACAGCCGCTCCAGTGTCATATCGCCCAGTAGATACCCTTTAGACAGCGGCGGGCGCTGGTAGGGGGGGCAAGGCTCGGCCCCAATCAGGGTGATCCGCCCGTCAAATCCACCATTGCGCAGTTTCGCCACGCAAGAGGCTCCCGCCTGCCCGGCTCCGATCACCACCACATGCTGCATCTGCCTACCCCCGATTGATCTGGTCTCAGTCGCGGTCAAAGCCTATATCTGGCCCCAAGACAACCGCAATGACAGGAGAGGCTATCCCATGACGATTTCTCAAGGTTCTACGCTGCCCGACGCAAAACTGGTTCAGATGGGCGCAGATGGGCCCGAGCCGGTACAGATGGCCGACAAGCTTAAGGGCCGCAAAGTGGTGATATTTGCTGTGCCGGGTGCGTTCACGCCCACCTGCCACTCTGCCCATGTGCCGAGCTTTGTGCGCACCAAGGATCAGTTCGACGCCAAAGGCGTGGATGAGGTGATCTGCGTCTCTTGCAACGACCCTTTCGTGATGAAAGCATGGGGCGAAGCAACCGGCGCGAGTGAGGCCGGGATCACAATGCTGGCCGACGCCAGCAGCGAATTCACCCGCGCCATCGGCATGGAGTTCGACGCGGCCCCTGCCGGGTTGGTCGCACGGTCCAAGCGCTATGCGATGCTGGTCGAAGACGGCAAGGTGACACTATGGCAACCCGAAGAAAGCCCCGGCACCTGCGAGATTTCCGGCGGCGAAGCGCTGCTGGACAATATGTAAACACACGAACGCCCGGCCAGATTGGCCGGGCGTTTTGCTAACTGGGGTTGCCCCCTCAAGGTCGCACGGGCGAAGGCCTACTCTGCAGCAGCCTGCACAATGGTACGCGTGGGGAACGGAATATCGACACCGCCCTCATCCAGAGCCTCTTTGACCTCGCGGGTCATATCGGCCTTGAAGGCAAAATAATCATCCGCGCTGCACCACACCCGCACAAGAAAATCAACGGAACTGTCGCCAAGGTTGCTCACCTGCACAAAGGGCTCAGGATCGGCATGCGCGCGCGCGTCTGCTGTGATCGTGCTGCGAATGATCTCTTCCGCGGTCTTGAGGTTCGCACCATAGCCCACGCCAAATGTCCATTCCGCGCGGCGGGTTGGGTTGACCGAATAGTTGGTGATCACATTGCCCCAAACCTCAGAGTTCGGCACGATGACCTGCACGTTGCTTAGATCAGCCAGCACCGTGTAGTTCAGGTTGATCTGTTTGACCGTGCCCATCTCGCCCGCGATCACAACGAAATCACCGATTTTAATCGGGCGGAACAAGATCAGCATGACGCCCGCCGCCACATTCGACAGGGTGCCCTGCAAAGCCAAACCGATGGCCAGACCCGCCGCACCGATGACTGCCACAACCGAGGTCGTTTTGACCCCAAAGGTGTTGAGCACGAACAGAACCGTAAAACCCAGCACCACATAGCGCACGATAGAGGCCAGAAATTCGAACAGCATCTCGTCGAGGTGCTTGTTCCGCTTGCCAAGGTTTTCGACACGGTGTTGCAGCCAGCTTGAGATGACCCACCCCAGCAACAGGATCACAATCGCGCCGATCACCGACCCTGCCGCGCTGGCAAGGAATTCAAGTGTCAGCAGATCGGCGATCGTCTTGCCCTGCCACAGTTCCGTTTCAAACAAATCTTGCATCCGGTCTCTCCGTCAGTCTTTCCCGGCCCCAAAGAGACCATCCATCTTGCGCGCCAGTTTCGCATCAAGCGAGCTTAGCCCATCTACGTCATGGGTGATCAACGTAACTTCCACGCGATTGTAAACGTTGCTCCATTCGGGATGGTGATTCCATTTTTCCGCCCAAATAGCCACCCTTGTCATCCAGCCAAAGGCATCGGCGAAATCATTGAACTTGAACGTCTTATGGATCGCATCCCGGCTTTCGACCATCTCCCAGCCGGTATTGAACAGCGGCTGCAGGAGGGTTTTGCGGGTCTCGATGCTTAATCTCTCGGTCATTCTTGTTCCTCAATCGTCGTCTTTTTGAAGGGGCCGTAGTCGGTCAGCACGCTGATCTCTTCGTCCACGGCGTCGCGTTCGGCCTGCAGATACTCCCCCACGGCAGAGGCAAAGCCCGGATCACGCATCCAATGCAGCGACCATGTGGGTGACGGCAGATAGCCGCGGGCGAGCTTGTGTTCGCCCTGCGCGCCCGCCTCGACACGGGCAAGCCCATGGGCAATGGCGAAATCCATGGCGCGATAATAGCACAGTTCAAAGTGCAGGAAGGGGTGATGCTCGGTACAGCCCCAGTAGCGGCCAAAGAGCGTTTCTGCCCCGATGAAGTTCAGCGCCCCGGCAATCCAACGCCCGTCGCGTTCGGCCAGCACCAGCGCAATATCTTCGCGCAGGCGTTCCTGCGCGTGGTCAAAGAATTCCCGCGTGAGATAGGGCGAACCCCATTTCCGCGCGCCGGTGTCCTGGTAGAACTGCCAGAAAGCGTCCCAATGTTCGGGTTCAATCTGATCGCCAGTGAAGGTGTGGATCGTGCCGCCAAAATCCTGCGCCTGAGCGCGTTCCTTGCGGATATTCTTGCGCTTGCGCGAGGATAGACTGGCGAGGAACCCGTCGAAATCGGCATAATCGCGGTTGTGCCAATGGAACTGCTGGCTTTTCCGGCTCATCAAGCCCAGAGCTTCGGCCCGCGCGACTTCGCCCTCGGTGCAAAAAGTCACATGTAGCGAGGACAGCGCGTTGTTGTCGGTCAGTTGCACCGCGCCTTGAACCAGCGCTGCGGTGCCCGCCTCTTCAAACTCGGGCCGCACCAAAAAGCGCTTCCCAGTGGCGGGGGTATGCGGCACCGCGATCTGAAGTTTCGGGTAATAGTGCCCGCCCGCCCGCTCATAGGCATGTGCCCAGTTATGGTCGAAGATATATTCGCCTTGGCTGTGCGATTTGGCATACATCGGCGCCACGGCGATCACTTGGCCCGCAATCCGCGCCACCAGATATTGTGGCTGCCAGCCCGTGCCGGGCCCGACTGACCCGCTGCGCTCCAAGGCCGATAGGAATCGATAGGTGGTGAAAGGATCGCGCGGACGCGCCCCGTCTGCGGCCTCAGAACAGGCGCAGGCATCCCAATCCTCTTGGCCGATCTGTGCCAGTTCCGGCACCACCGTAATCTCGATTTCCTGCGCGCTCATCTGAACCTTGCCTGCCTTGCGTCCTATGTGTGGCCTTGGCCCCGCGGATCAAGGGCTTGGCTGGGGTAGATAGCTTTCAAAGGTAACGTTCTGCGCCACCTGACGTGCGATGTCTTCTTCGGCTTTGCTGCGGATTGTCCAACACAGCACCGCCGCACCACCGGCTTTCAACTCGGCCACACGTGGGCGGCTGAGGTCATCGGCCTCGTGGCTGATGAAACAGGCGCCACAGTCGGCATAGTCGGGAATTTCACGCAGCCGGTCGCAGGTCGCCGTGGGCAGCGGCCATTCATCGGCGCGGTAGCCGCTGGTGGTCAAGCCGCGTGGCACATCGGGCAACAACCGGGAGAGTTCTTGCACCGAATACGGGTTAAACGACATCACGGCCAGATCCCCGCGATAGGTAGCAAGAGGCCCGGCGGCTGCGGCCTCTAATGCGCCGACATCCGGCCCCATACTGCCATCTTGATCCTTGAACTCCACCAGCAGCGGCACGCGGCCGGCAACAAGATCAAGGATCTCTTCGAGCGTCGGGATGCCTTCGTCGCCCCCTTTGAGGGGGATCTTCGCCAGAGCATCGGCATCGCGCAGGCGCAACGCACCACGCTCTGCCGTCAACCGCTCCAGTCCATAATCGTGAAAGACCATCGCCTTACCATCGGCGCTAAGTTGCAGGTCGATCTCGATCCCAAAACCCGCCTCAACCGCCGCGTGCACAGCGGCACGGCTGTTTTCGGGCCGTCCGGCGGCGAGATCATGCAGCGCGCGATGCGCCAATGGAACATTCAGAAAGGCGGAAGGAAGGGTCATTCGATCTCAAAAATGCCTTCGATTTCGACGGCAACGCCCAGTGGCAACGATGCGGCAGAAACCGCCGACCGCGCGTGACGACCTGCCTCGCCCAATGCCTTGACCATGAAATCTGATGCACCGTTGATCACTTTGGGCTGATCGGTGAAGTCTGCGGTGGAATTGACAAACCCGGTCAGTTTCACAACCCGCTTAAGCCGATCCAGATCGCCGCCACAGGCCGCGCGGACCTGCGCCAAAAGGCTCAGTGCACAGCTGCGCGCGGCAGCGGCCCCGGCGTCGACATCCATGCTGTCACCCAAACGCCCGACAATCAGCCCATCCGGCCCGTTCGAGATCTGGCCCGATACATAGACGGTGTTCCCTGTGACCACGAAGGGCACGTAGTTCGCGGCAGGTGCAGGGGCGTCGGGCAGGGTAATCCCGAGGTCGGCAAGGCGGGCGGTCAGGGACATGGCGTTTTCCTTTGGCTGCGGTTTCAGGCGGACGCTATCCGCCCTCAAGGCCGAGGAAAAGCCCCTTTGCCGCCTGGCCGGTCGACCGGGTCAGCTTTCGCGGAAGGCGCGGGCGAAATAGTCGGCCATGGGTTTGAGCAGATAGGCCATGGGAGAGCGTTCTCCGGTGCGGATAAAAGCCTCGACCGGCATGCCGGGTAGTAGGATGGTGCCTTCTTCCAGCTTGTCAGTTTCACCGGGATTCAGCGCAATCTCAGCTCGGTAATAGGTTTGCCCGGTGGCGTCGTCTTCGATGGAATCGGCGGACACTTGCAACACCTTGCCGATCAGTTCTGGCGTGGTGCGCTGGTTCAGGGCCGACAGGCGCAAATTCACTTCTTGGCCCACCGCGACCTGATCAATGTGGATTGTTTGCACACGCGATGCGATGATCAGCGGGCGATCTTGGGGGACAAGGTACATCAGCGGTTCTGCTGCGCGCACGACCGAACGCGGCGTCTGTACTTGCATGGCATAGATGATCCCCGACACCGGAGCGCGGATAGAAAGACGCTCAATTTCAGCCCTAAGCGCGCGGCGCTGTTCGGCCATTTCCAGCTCTCGATAGCGTAGGTCGCGCAATTGGGTGATCGCCTCTTCGCGGCCTGCTGAACGAAGTTTTAGGCGTTCGATATCAATCTCGGTCACACGCTCTTGGGACTGGGCTTTTTGCGCTGACAGTTCGCCGATCTGCCCCGTTAGACGGGCCTCTTCACGTTGCAGGTTCAACACGGCAGACGCCTGCGTCAACCCGCGATCCAACAGCGACTGTTGATTGCCCAGTTCTTCTTCAATCAGGTCCAACTGCCGTGCCAGTGCCGTCTCTTGCGCGTCGACACCGCGGATTTGGGCATTGATCTGCAACCGGCGCTTGCCCAACTGCTCAAGCTCTTGGGCCACGCTGACGCGCCGCGCGTCGAACAGGTTACGCTGCCCGTCGATCAATTCCTGCACATCCGTATTTTCCGACCCAGCGGCGACCAATTCATCGTCAAAGGTCACCGAGTCGGTTTCGTCGCGCTGCGCCTCCAACCGGCCCCGGCGGGCCATAAGTTCAAACAATTGCCCTTCGACGATGGCCAATTGCGAGGTGAGCTGCTCAGCGTCGAGTTGCAACAACACATCCCCGGCGGCGACGCTGTCGCCTTCATCAACGCGGATCTCGGCCACCACGCCACCCGTTTCATGCTGAACGATCTGCCGATTGCGGTCGACTTCGATCCGACCTGACGCAACAACAGCCCCAGCAATTTGGCTGGTCACAGCCCAAGTACCAAAGCCACCGAAAAGCACAATCAGCCCCAGAAATCCAAGGATCAAGGGCCGCGTCGCGGACCAATGCTTGTCCGTACGATCGCTCATGTCACACCCCCGGCATGCGCAGGCGCTTTTTTGATTTCGCGGTGGTTCTGCACCATTTCTGCCAGCACTTCATCTTTGGGGCCAAAGGCCTTGCGCATACCGCCATCAAGCACCAGCAGCGTGTCGCATTCCTGAATGGCCGCTGGGCGGTGCGCCATGATCAGCACCGAACGCCCGCTGGCTTTCATTTGCCGGATCGCATGGTTCAGCGCCTGTGAGCCGATATTATCAAGGTTCGAGTTTGGCTCATCCAGCACAACGATCATCGGATCGTCATAAAGCGCCCGCGCCAGCCCGATACGCTGCATTTGCCCACCCGAAAGCCGTACCTGACCCGCGCGGATCGGCGTGTCGTAGCCTTGGGGGAATTCAAGGATCATCTCATGGGCCGCTGCCATCTTGGCGGCTTTGACCACTTTGGCGTCATCCGGCTCAGGCAAAAGACGGGCAATATTCTCGGCAATAGTTCCGTCAAACAACTGAACCCGCTGCGGCAGGTATCCAATGTGCCGCCCCAGCGTCTCGCTCCCGTAATGCTCTAGCGCAGCCCCGTCGAGGCGAATTGAACCACCCGCAGGCTGCCAAACCCCGGTAAGAGTGCGCGCCAGCGTCGATTTGCCAGCTCCCGAAGGGCCGATCACGCCAACCGCTTGGCCCGGCTCTACGGTGAAGTTGATCGACTTTAACGCGGCTTGCTTTTCACCGGGCGCCACGACTGTCAGCGCTTTGGCGACCAGTTTGGCCTTGGGCTTGGGCAACGCGGTGCGCGCGGGTTCGACCCCGACAGCCCCCAAAAGCTGAGCCAGATTGGCCCAACCGGCCCGCCCGCGCTGCACCACTGGCCATTGGTTCAATGCCAGCTCCACCGGGGCCAGTGCACGGCCCAGCAAGATCGAGCCTGCAATCATCGCACCCGGCGTCATCTGGTTTTGCAAGACCAGCCACGCGCCAAGGCCCAGCATTGCCGATTGCAAAAACAACCGCAGCGTCTTGGTCATTGCTGTGAATGTACCGCCCACATCGGTTGATTTAACCTGCTGTTGTAGCGCCTGACCTCGGGCCTGCTGCCAGCGCGAAAAAGCCGCGTCGCGCATGCCCATCGCCTGCACCATCTCGGCCTCGACCCTGATTTGGTCTGACATGGCATTTGCCGCCTGCCCTGAAATACCCGCTTGCGCTTGGCTTTCGCGCGACAGCAATTGGTTCGCCACGGTGATCGCCACCAGCACCGCCGCCCCGCTGAGTGCCAGCCAACCCAGCATTGGGTGAAACAGGAAGATCGCCGCGAAGAAGATGGGCGTCCAAGGTGCGTCGAAGGCAGCCATCAGAACGGGCGAGGTCATCAAACGCTGCACGGCCTCAAGATCGGCAAGGCTGGCATTGGTTTTCACATCTGGCGCCACGGCAGATTTGCGCACCACCGCATCAAACACCCGCCGGTCGAGATCGGATTGAAACCGCGCGCCCACCCGCGCCATGATCCGACCGCGCGTGTAATCCAGCACCCCCATCACACCATAAAGAAAGACAACCAGAACAGAGAGCGCGATCAACGTTTCCTCTGAACCAGAGCCAAGCACACGGTCATAGACTTGCAGCATATAAAGCGGGCCGGTCAGCATGAGCATATTGGCAAAAAGACTGAACAGCGCCACCGCCCAATAAAGCCCACGGCTGCGCCTACGCACCTGGCGCAGTTGAGCCAGCCCTCTTTTCACAACATCGCTTTGCATCGATATCTATCAACCCTATCCGCAGCCTAGCACCGCTGCGCGCAGCATGCCCTCCTTAAAGGCATAATTAATTTAACAACCTATTGCCAACTTTCCTTTTGCGAAGGCCGACGCCCAACCGCCCTAGCGGTCGAGGAAGCCCGGCGCGGGGGCGCTGGCCCCGTCGCCGCTGCTGCCGCCCCCAAAGATGTCGCGCAAGACCCGGTCGATCACGTTGTCCGCGCCACCGCCTTGGTTGCCGCCCCCTTGGGGTTGCTGCACTTGAGGCTCCGGCGCGGGCTGCGCTTCGCCGAAATCGCTTGGCGGTGCGGGGGCCAGCATCGGCAAGTCCGTCAATGGCATCCCCTCATGCACGCGGCTCATGGTTTCACGCCAAATCTCTGCCGGCAGGCCACCGCCAGTAACCCCTGTCAGCGGTGTGTTATCGTCATAGCCCATCCAGACACCGGCCACATAATCCGCCGAGAAACCGACAAACCATGCATCTTTGTTCGCTGAGGTCGTGCCCGTTTTCCCGGCCAACTGACGACCGCCAAACTTGGCGCGTTGGCCCGTCCCTTCAGAGATGACCTTCTCCATCATGTAGACCAACTGCCGCGCGGCATCTTCTTGAATGACACGCTCGTTGATGCCGCCACCGGTCCCCATCAAGGGTTCGGTTTCGCCCAGTAGACGCAGATCAATCAAACCATAGGGCGTCACGGACGACCCGCCGTTAAGAATACCCGCATAGGCACCGGTCATTTCCAGCAGCGTGCTTTCCGATGCGCCAAGCGCCAGCGCGGGGCCAGCAGCCAGATCGCTTTTGATCCCGAATTGCGAGGCGACCGAACTTACGATTTCACGACCCACACTTTCAGAGACCTTGACCGCCGGAATGTTAAGCGAACTTTTTAGCGCCTCGGTCAGGGTGACCGGTCCTTTGAAATTCTTGGTGTAGTTTTTGGGGCACCATTGACCTGAGCCGGGGATATTAAGGCAGTAGGATTCATCAACAATTATGTCGTTTGGTGAATAACCCAGATCAAGCGCGGCGGCATAGATGAAGGGCTTAAACGCCGAGCCCGTCTGACGCATTGCCTGCGTGGCACGGTTGAATGCGCCTGCGACTTTGGTTTTGCGCCCCCCCACCAGTGCGCGCACCGCACCGTCCGAAGACATAACAACAATCGCTGCCTGCGCTTTCGAGCTTTCGCGCACCTTGTTCTCGAAAATCCATTTCAAGCCGTCTTCAGCCGCACGCTGGATGCGCTGATCGAGCGTCGTTTTGATGATGACATCTTCGGTGGTGTTGCGCGTAAAGAATTCCGGCCCCGAGGACATGACCCAATCGGCAAAGTAACCACCTGCTTCGGCTTCTGCCGCTTCGGACAGTTGCGCGGGGTTGGCGATGGCTTCATCGGCTTCGGCAGCAGACAAATAGCCCTGCTCTTCCATCAGGCGGATCACTGTGGCGGCGCGGCTTTGTGACCGATCGAGGTTGTTGGTCGGCGACAGCGTTGTGGGCGCGGTCAAAAGACCGGCCAGCATCGCCCCTTCGGATGCCGACAATGCTGCAGCAGGCTTGCCAAAGAAACGTTGCGCTGCGGCCTCGGCGCCAAAGGCACCGCCGCCCATATAGGCGCGATTAAGATAGATCGAGAGGATGTCGTTCTTGGTATATTTAAGCTCCATTGCCATGGAAAAGAGCGCTTCCTTGGCTTTGCGGCCCAAAGAAGAACGTCGGCAATCGGCCTCATATTCTTTTTCCGTCATGCCTGTGCTGGGGTCATAGGGTTCCCCAAGACAGAGCAGTTTTGCCGTTTGCTGCGTGATGGTGGAGCCACCGTGCCCCTGTAATGGGCCGCGCCCCTCGCTGAGGTTAATGCGAACAGCCGAAGCGATGCCCCGCGGGCTGACCCCGAAGTGACGGTAGAACCGCCGATCTTCGGTGGCGATGACCGCGTTTTTAAGGTGTTTGGAAACGGATTCAGCCGACACCACGCCACCAAACTGATCCCCGCGCCACGCAAAGACGTCGCCTTCGCGGTCCAACATGGTGACAGAGCCGCGCGCGCGGCCATCCAGCAATGCGTCAAGCGGCGGGATTGTGGTATAGATATAGCCGACAGCCAAGCCAAGAACGAGGATTGCCACAAGGCTGACGCGCCAGGTTATTGTCCAAATCAAGCGCCAGAACCAACGGGCCAACCCAGCAAAGAACCCACCGATCCCCCCGCGCCGGGGCCGTTTGCCGCGGGCTGGCTTACGGCGCGCGGGCGCCGCCTTGCGCGCGGCAGGTTTGGCCTGCGCACGCGACTTGGGCTTCGGCTTTGCCTTACCCGGATACCGCTTGTCCGCCACCAAGGGGCGCTTTCGCTTGTTCTTGTCGGTCATAAAATTGCCTGCCCGGCCCTATTTTTTGCCACTTTAGCCTGACTGCAGCGGTTTGTTTAGCGCTGCAAGGCGCAATCGGCGTCAATTGTCTGATTAATTTATAGGCAGATTCCAGCCAGCGCCCGCTTTTTAGGCAGCAGTGCCAATGAATGGCGCAAATTTGGCAAGGAAACCTGTCCAAGAGCGCCTGATTCCCGGTTTTCTCATGCTGCACGGGCAACCGCCCGCTTCGGTAAGCACGCATTCGGACCCGCAGACAGGAAACGACCATATGAAACCCATCTTAATACTTCCCCTCGCAGCGGCGGTCAGCGCCCTGCCCGGGCTGGCGCTGGCACAGGACGCGGAATACGCGACGCTGGCGGATACGACCTTCATCTTCAACACACTCCTCTTCCTGATCGGCGGCTTCCTCGTCTTTTGGATGGCGGCAGGCTTTGCCATGCTGGAGGCCGGGCTTGTCCGCTCCAAGAACGTCACAACACAGCTGACCAAGAACATGGGCCTCTTTGCCATCGCGGCGGTCATGTATTGGCTCGTTGGTTACAACATCATGTACCCCGGTGACGGCAATTGGATCATGGAAGGCGTCTTTGGCACCTTCGCAACCAAAGACATCAAATCCGAGATCGACGCGGGCGGCTACTCCAACGCTTCTGACTTCTTCTTTCAGTTGATGTTCTGTGCCACCACGGCCTCCATCGTTTCTGGTGCGCTGGCTGAGCGGGTCAAACTTTGGCCCTTCCTGATCTTCGTGGTCGTACTGACAGGCTTTATCTACCCGATCGAGGCATCTTGGCAGTGGGGCGGCGGTTTCCTCTCCGCGATGGGCTTTAGCGACTTTGCTGGCTCGACCCTCGTGCACGCTGCTGGTGGCTTTGCCGCACTCGCCGGGGCCATCGTACTAGGGCCGCGTTTGGGCAAATACGGCAAGGATGGCCGCGTGATCCCGATGCCGGGCTCCAACCTTGCGCTCGCCACTCTGGGTACCTTCATCCTGTGGATGGGCTGGTTCGGCTTTAACGGCGCCTCGCAACTTGCCATGGGCACCATCGAAGACGTCGACGCCGTGGCGCAGATCTTTGCCAACACCAATATGGCCGCTGCCGCTGGTGCCGTTGCCGCGCTGATCCTGACACAGGTGCTCTACAAAAAGGTCGACCTGACCATGGTGCTTAACGGCGCGTTGGCTGGCCTCGTCTCGATCACTGCCGGGCCGCTTGACCCGACATTGTTCGGCGCGCTTTGGATCGGTGCCGTGGGTGGTATCATCGTGGTGCTGACCGTTCCCATGCTCGACAAGTTCAAGATCGATGACGTGGTCGGCGCGATCCCGGTTCACCTGATCGCTGGCTTCTGGGGCACGCTGGTTGTGCCGGTCTACACCGAAGGCACATCCTTTGTGACGCAGATCATTGGCTTTGCCGCAGTTGGCATCTTCGTCTTCGTGGTCAGCATCGTGGTCTGGATGATCATCAAGGCCGTAGCAGGCATCCGCGTCAGCGAAGAGGCTGAGATCACCGGTCTGGATATGTCGGAACTGGGGATGGAAGCCTACCCCGAGTTCGCCAAGGGCTAAGCACCCCCACATTACCATGACAATTGACCGCCCGGCCTGAAAAGGCCGGGCGGTTTTGCGTTATGCCACCAGCGGTAAAGAAATCGTAAAGGTTGTCCCGACGCCCGGTGCGCTGACATAGCGGATGCTGCCATTGTGACGGTCCAGAATCTGCCGTGTGATATGCAGCCCCAAACCGCTGCCATAGGCGGTTTTTGTGTCGGAACTGTCCAGTTGGCAAAACCGTGCAAACACTTGTTCTTCGGCCCCCGGCGGGATGCCACAGCCACTGTCATTCACGGCTACCACGGCCATCCCCTCTTCTTGCCGCAGGCTGACCTCGACCAACCCACCCAGCGGTGAAAACTTTACCGCGTTCGACAGCACGTTGGACAAAGCTTGGGCCAGCCGCTCGGCATCGCCCTGCACCATCAGCGCAGCTTCAGGAATGTCACAGGCAAAGCGAATATTCTTCTCGGGCTGCAAGCTCTCGGCCCGCGCCAGCGCGTCTTGAACCATGGGGCCGAGTGCGCATCGTTTCAGGTCTATGCTGAACTGCGCGCTGCTGAGGCACTGGGTATCAATCAAATCATTCACCAGCTTTGTCAGCGTCTCGGAACTGCTGGTCGCCTTTGCGATCAAGCGGGCCTTTTGCGCGTCGTTTACCTTGGTGCCGCCTTGCGACAACAAGCCAAGCGCGCCGTTAATCACCGTCAGCGGGGTCCGCAGTTCGTGACTTACCGTGGCAAGGAATTGCGCCTGCATCTGTTCGGCGGCAATCGCCTTTTGCGCGGCAATCTTCTGTACGGTGACATCCAAAAGCGCCACGGCCCAGCCGACGTGCTTTTGCCCCATTCCCAAAGAAATCGCATGGGCACGCACGGCGAAATGGCGGTGACCCAACTGAATGTCTATCACATCTGGCAAGCAGCCTTGTGCCGCAAGATAGCGAATAATCGGCCCTAACTCTCCGAATTCACGCAGCGCCGGGGCATGCACGGCCTCCCGGCGCAGCAATTCTGCCGCCGCTGGGTTCGTCTCAATTGCCTCGCCCTCGGGGTCGATCACGAAAACCGGATCGGTGCTGTTGTAAAACAAAAGCTCCCGCGCAATTGCGTTAACGTCAATCCAGCGGTTGTCGGCCACCAGCCAAACCACCAGCGTCAGCGAGAGGGCAAAGGAAAATGGCGTAGGGTCGGTGTGAAACAGGGTAACTCCGCCTATAATATAGGTCAGATTGGCCACCATCGGGATGAGCGTCGCAGCAAAAAGCTTGAGAAAAAAGCTCCGCACTGCTGGATTTGCCGTCCGCACCGCGCGGCCCGCGACGACTGCAGCCGCCATGATGACCACATAAAGATATGCAATCGCTATGAAAAACAGCGGGCCATGGTCCGAAAGAATATATGATCCATTCTCCCCCGACAGCCATTTGGTCTCTGACCCGTAGAACTTTCCATGCCAATTGTTGGTCACCGCCCCAAGGGTGATAAGCGCAGGCGCGACAACACCGCAAAGCGCCACAAGCCGCCGCGGCACCTTGGCCCCAAGCGCGTATTCATAAAGAAAAAAGGCCCAGAAGGTCGGCAGCAACACAAAGCCGATCCAAGCCCAACGGCTGACCGCAAAGGCGCAGGAGGCCGAAGTGGCAGAAAGCTCTATCCCGACCGACAAAAGCCAGAAATCCATGGCAAAGATGGCGCATAGGAACCAATGTTTACCGGGCAGGCTGCTATGTCCACGCACCCAAAGGGCCAGCACGGTGACGAGCGAAGCTGTCACAATCACCAGCTGCACGGCTGGCATGCTTACATCCATTCGAATGCACTGAAAAATTGATTCTAAAATCGGCCTGACCCTGAGTTTCCCCCAAAGGTATCCAAACAGACCATTCCGACCAAGTTTTGATCTAATCTGGACAGAACCGGGGCAATGGTGCCGCTGTGGTCCGGATCAACCCGGTACAGATAAAGAGATCGGGCCGCGACAAGCGCGGCCCAGATTGGTGTTAGATACCTACGTCAATGATCGCGCGGGCCAGAATTGGCACACTGTTTTGGTTCAACCCTGCGATGTTCATGCGGCTGTCACCAACCATGTAGATACCATGCTTTTCGCGCAGCGCTTCGACCTTGTCCGGGGTGGTGCCAAGGCGCGAGAACATGCCCCGGTGCTGGGCGAGGAAGCCAAAACGGTCCGATCCAGACAGGCGCTGCAATTCACCCGCCAGTTGCTCGCGCAGGGCCAGCATGGCGTTGCGCACCTCTTCCAGTTCGGCCATCCAGTCGGCCTTGAGTTTGTCATCGGTCAGGATGGTCGACACGATCCGCGCGCCGTGATCGGGCGGGAAACTGTAGTTCTGGCGGTTGAGGAAGGCCAGCGTGGCTTGGTTCAGCCCTTGGGCCGCCTCGGAAGCCACCACCATCAGGATGCCGGTCCGCTCACGGTAGATGCCGAAGTTCTTGGAACAGCTTGCCGCGATCAGACATTCCGGCACCGAAGAGGCCACTTTGCGCGTCGCCGCGGCATCGGCTTCCAGCCCGTCGCCAAAGCCCTGATAGGCGATGTCGATCATCGGCACGGCACCAGTGCTTTGCAGCACTTCGATCACCGCGTCCCATTCGGCACTGTTCAGGTTCGCGCCAGTCGGGTTGTGGCAGCAGCCGTGCAGCAGGACCACATCACCCTTCTTGGCGGTCTTGAGGTCTTCGATCATGCCGTCAAAGTTCACGCCGCCGGTGTCGCTGTCGAAATAGCGATAGTTGACCACTTCCATGCCCAGATAAGACAGGATCGACAGGTGGTTCGGCCATGTCGGGTCAGAGACGAAAACGCGCGCTTCAGGGTTGGCCATGCGCACCAGTTCAAACGCTTGACGCACAGCACCTGTGCCGCCGGGGGTGGCGGCGGCGGCAATCGCGCCGCGTGGCACGGCATCGCCCAAGACCAGTGCGGCCATCGCGTTGGTATAGGCCGGATCGCCGGCAAGGCCTGTGTAGACCTTGGTATCTTGGCTTTCCCAGATGCGCTGCTCGGCTGCTTTGACGGCGCGCATCACCGGGGTGTTGCCGTTGGCGTCTTTGTAGACACCGACGCCGAGGTCGATCTTCGTGTCGCGCGGGTCTTCGCGGTAGGCCTGTACAAGGGCGAGGATCTTGTCAGCGGGCTGGGCCTTGAGCGTCTCGAACATGGGGTTCTCCGGTTGGAAGTTAACTAAAAAGGGTTAAGCCGCGCCGGTGGCGACGGGCACGGTGGGGAACATGCCCCATTCCGACCATGAGCCATCATAGAGCGACCATTTGCGATGCCCCATCCGGTCTAGCGCCAGCGCCAGCACGGCAGCGGTGACGCCAGAACCACAAGAGGTGATGACGGGCTGCGCCAAATCCACGCCCGCCGCCTCGAAAATGGCGCGGGTCTGTTCGGGGGTCTTCATCGTTTTGTCGTCGTTGAGCAATTCGGTGAAGGGTACATTGCGTGCGCCGGGAATATGGCCTGCGCGCAGCCCTTCGCGTGGCTCTGGCGCATCGCCGCGGAACCGCGCCGCGGCGCGGGCGTCCACGATCTGCGGATCGCCGAGTTTCGAGGCATGGGCCACCTGCGTCACATCGCGCACCAACTGGTTCTGAAAGCGCACGGTCATATGGCGGTCGCGCGGCACGGGCGGCATATCTTCGGTCTCGCGCCCCTCGGCCTGCCATTTGGGCAGACCACCATCGAGCACGGCGACATTCTCCTGCCCCATCAGGCGGAACAGCCACCAGACACGCGCCGCTGACATCAGCCCGGCGCCGTCATAGACCACCACCTGATGCCCGTCGCCCACGCCCATCGCCCGCAGGCGCGACATGAATTTTTCAATCGGCGGCGCCATATGCGGCAGGTCCGACCGCGCGTCCGAGATGTCATCAATGTCAAAGAACCGCGCGCCGGGGATATGAGCGGCGTCATACTCGACCTTCGGATCACGCCCGGCGTCGGGCAGATACCATGACGCATCCAAGATGCGCAGGTCCGGGTCTTTCAGGTGCTGAGCCAACCAGTCGGTTGAAACCAATGTCTTGGGATCGTCGGCCATCGGGGCCTCCTTCGTCGCGGGCGTTGCCCTTGACTATAACCGGCAGGGGGTGCTGGCAAGTGGAAGGGGGCGGTGAGAGGGCCATCGCCTGCCCGCGGGTCGGCGATGTGACGTCGGTTCATGCCACTTTATGGATTAGACGAGATGTGCGTCCCGCGAGGTCGCGCCAAGCCTCACCAAATCGCCTACCCGGTCGCAACAAAGGTGCGCCTAGTATATTCTGGCACGCCTTTGGCGTGACGGGCGGGCAGGCGATGGCCCGGCGCCTGCGGCTTGATTTCGGGCCTGCCGCACGTATCAGCCGTGATCCTTCAACAACCGCTGCTTCTGCCGCGACCAATCGCGCTTGGCCGCCGTCTCGCGCTTGTCATGCAGCTTCTTACCCTTGGCCACACCGATCTTGATCTTCGCCATGCCGCGATGGTTGAAATACATCACCAGCGGCACCAGCGTCATGCCCTTGCGCTGCGTCGCATTCCACAGGTCCGCCAATTGCTTGCGGCTCACCAACAACTTACGGCGGCGACGTTCCTCGTGCTGAAAGGTCTTGGCCTGACGGTAAGGTGCCACGTAAGAGTTCACCAACCACAGCTCACCATCTTCCACGGCGGCGTAACTCTCGGCGATATTCGCCCCACCTTCGCGCAGGGATTTCACCTCGGACCCTTCAAGGATGATGCCGCATTCGATGTCTTCTTCGATAGCGTAATCAAACCGCGCGCGGCGGTTTTCGGCGATCACCTTGTAGTTCGGATCGGATTTGGAGCTGGTTTTGACCTGTGACATGCCAAAGCATGTAGAGCGCCCCCCGCCCCGGTGCAAGATGTGCGGTCAGGGTTCTTACACGTCAGTCGCCCAGTTTGGCGTGCACCTCATCCAAATCAATCTCGCCCACGGGTTGCTTGTTGCCGGGGTTGTCAAAGTCATATTTGAACAGATCGAAGTCGCGTTTGTAGATCTCGCGCATCAAATGCATCGACAGATCGTCAAAGTAATCCTCAACCGGATGTGCCCGCTTGGGCCCATGGCCCTCGCTCTCGTTAAAGCGCGGGATCGCCGCCAGATCGACCTGATGCGGCGTCTCCACGGCATCGAGCACCTTCTGCATGCCACCGTTAAACTGCTCGGTCCAAAAGATATTGTCGTAGGTACCGCCGTTGATGATGAAGGTGCTGACGTGCCCCGACACCGCAGACCAGTGAATGTCCGGGTCCATCGGCCGCCGCCAACGAATGGTATCGCGCGCAAACAGCAAGAAACGCCGGAAACTGGCGATCTGGTCGAATTCCTCTTTGCCGTCATCGCCGCCCACGTCGATCCCGTATTTCTGCACCAGCAGCGGCACCAGATTGCCGCGATACCGCCGCCCATTGCGCTGGATGCCGCAAATCTTGTCAAAGAAGGACGATAGGATACGCGTGTATGGGTTGCGCACGCAGGTGAAGGTATAAGATTTATGCGCCGTCACATTTTCGGAAATCGGCCCTTGGGAGGCATCCAACGCCCATTTGTGAATGCCTGTATTGGCATCGTGAATGTCCCCGTCAAAGAACGTGCCATGATCCGAATAATACATGATCTGGCCAATCGTCGAACAAGCGCATTTGGGCACCACCCGGTACACCAAGCTTTCGCTTTCCGTCATCCAAATTCCGGGGAAACCCATGCGCGCTCTGCCTCCTGCTGCCGCTGACTGTTTTAAGCAACAGTTTGGCATTGCCGTAGAAAAGCAAAGAAATGCTGTTTATTCAATCAGTCTTCACGATTAACTAGGTAAATGACCCACGACAAAAGGCCGATGCAAGCGGGCCGCGACAAGGACATTCGGAATCCTGCATGGCGAAAATTGCCTACATCCTGCTGTGCCACAAGGATCCGGAGGCCGTCATCCGGCAGGCCGAGCGGCTGACCGCCGTGGGCGACTATATGGCGATCCACTTCGACGCTTCCGCCAGTGCCGAGGATTACGCCCAGATCACCGCCGCCCTTGGCGACAACCCCAGCGTTACCTTCCCGCGCAAACGCGCCCGCTGCGGCTGGGGTGAATGGTCTTTGGTGCAGGCCACGCTGGATACGCTCACCGCCGCGATGGAATGCTTCCCCCGGGCCACGCATTTCTACCTGATGTCCGGCGATTGCATGGCGATCAAATCCGCCGAATACGCACATCAGTTTCTTGATGAGAATGACACCGACTTCATCGAAAGCGTGGACTATTTCAACAGTGATTGGATCAAGACCGGCTGGAAAGAAGAGCGGCTGATCTATCGCCACTGGTTCAACGAACGCACACAGCGCAAGCGGTTCTACGCGATGTTCGAGGTTCAGAAACGCCTTGGCCTCACCCGCCAAATTCCCGCCGACCTTCAAGTGCAAATCGGCAGCCAATGGTGGTGCCTGCGCCGCCGCACCATCGAGGCGCTGATGGAATTCACCCACAAACGCCGCGACGTGATGCGCTTTTTCCGCAGCACATGGATCCCGGATGAGACCTTCTTTCAAACCCTCGTGCGCCATCTGGTCCCCGAGGCGGAGATCTCCAACCGCAGCCTGACCTTCCTGCTCTTTACCGATTACGGAATGCCGGTGACCTTCTACAACGACCACTACGATTTGTTGCTAAGCCAAGACTACCTTTTCGCACGCAAGATCAGCCCCGAAGCGCTGGACCTCAAACGCCGCCTCGGCCTGCTCTATTCCGCCCGAGGGGTACAGTTTCAGATCAGCAACGAAGGTCGCAACCTCTTTAAGTTTCTCACCGCGCGGGGCCGTATCGGCCGCCGCTTCGCCCCCCGCTTTTGGGAGACCGAAGCCAGCCTTGGTCGCGAACGCGAACTGCTGATCGTCATCGCAAAGAAATGGCATGTGGCCAAACGTGTGCTCGAACGCATGCGTCAGGTGACCAACTTACCCGGCATCGACTTTCTGTTTAATGAGGAGGACACCCCTCTGCCTGATCTTGGCGGCACCCAAACCACGCTGGAAAAACGCACCCGCCACCGGCGCGCGCTGATGCGGATGCTCTATAACTATTACGATAGCGAGCGGCTGATCGTCTGTATGGATACATCCAACCTCGACCTGCTGAATGATTTCGCCTCGGACCGCGCCCAAGTGCGCATGCTTGAGATTGAGTGCAAGCTGACAGACCGGTACTTGAGTGACCACGCCCTACGTATCGGGCTGGCCGGAGAGCAGACGTCCCAAGAAACCCTGACGCGCCTGCTGCCCCCAATCCGAGGCGACATGCTGCACGAAGCCAATCAAATTCGTGATGCCCAGTTTGAAAACTATAGCCGCCTGTCTGAGTACGCCGACACAGAGACAAATACCGCAGCATTGGCACGCTTCTTGACCGTTACTGAGGATAAGGCCCGCGCGATCGCGCAGACTGATAATCTCTTCGCAGATTAGCACCACCACTCTAACTACATGGAACAGCCCCGACCGACAGGCGTTGGACCCGGAACGCCGATACCGCGCACCATCTGCGGATCGGCAAAACCAACATGCACCCAATGAGGTTATCCATGCACCCCAAGTTCACCGCCATCGCCACTTCCCTCCTGCTTGCCCCAGCTGCCCTCCTTGCCCAAGAGACCGCCCCGCAGGTAGACCGTATCAGCATGTCCCAGGCCATCAAGGCCGCGCAAAGCAGCATCGACGGCGGCGTGCTAGAAGCTGAAATCGAAACCGAAGGCGATGCGCTGGTCTACGAAATTGACCTCGTCCGCGGTGATGCCGTCTACGAAGTGACCGTGAATGCCGCTACGGGCGAGGTGCTCTCGCAATCCGAAGAGCAACTGACCAGCTTCCTCAGTGGTCTATTCCAGGAGGATGAGCTACGCGCCGCCGGTGAATCTCGCGAAGCCTTGATGAAAGCGCTGACCGAACTCGAAGGTCAAGACGGCACGCGGGTTGAAGAGCTATCGCTCGACGATGAAGACGACCACATGGTCTATGAAGTCGAACTGACCGACGCCACGGGCGAACGCGACGTGCTGATCGACGCCAGCACCGGCGAGATCACAAACGACGACTGATCCACAGCCTCAAGGTGCGGCTGCCCGAGCTGGCCGCACCTACACAGCCAAAAAACGCCCCTCCCCCTCATTTCATCCTTTCTTAAATACCGCTGCGCAACATCGGCCCCAGCCGCAACGTCAACGTTTACCCCCGCCTCACCGCTCAAATCTTACCGTCACCGGCCACCAAATCCACCGGATCGATCCCCCGTTTTTCCGCACTGGCCCGCACGGCGTCTCGCAGCGCGGCGCTCCGTTCAAGCAGGCGTCGGAAGCGGTCTTCGTCCAGCACCAGTAGGGTCGTGGGTGCGATGGCCCGGACATCCACCCGACGTACACGGTTGGTCAGGATCGCCATCTGCCCAAACATTTCCCCGCGCCCCAAACGCCAAGTTTGTCCCGCGCTTTCTAACTCAACCGCGCCCGAAGCGATGAAGAAAACGCTGCTCGCAGGGCTATCCTTGTGCAAAACCACATCGCCAATATCGACATAGCGGGTTTTGAGCGTCCGGCTCAGCCGCTTTAGCGCGGCATCCCCCAGATCTTTAAACAGAGGAAACTGCTCAATAAGCGCCCCGCGCCGCACGGCGAGATCCAGCCCCGGTCGACCTTCCGCTGCCATGCGCCGTGTCGTCAATTCCTGCATGAGTGCGGTATAGACTTCGGCCCCGAACAGCCCGTCTTCGCGCATCAACGTATATTCACGCTCTTCCAAACGCAGCGCGGTCCGGCGAATGAAACGGCGTTCCAATTCCTCGGCGTAACCGGGGTACTGTAGCCGCAAACCTTCCAGAGCGGTTTCAATCCCTTCGATGCGGCGCGCCAGCAGATCGTGCAGCAGTTCCGCCACCCGGCGCCCATGAATACGGCGAATGCGCCCGTCGATGAATGTCCCCAAGTCGCGCAAGATCAACCGCTGCGACAGCAACATCTCAAAGCGGTCCGCCGTCATCCGCGCCAATGGGCCAGACACACCATAGCGTCCGTGCAGAACCGCCGCTGCGCGGAAAGTGCGCCCATAGGCCACACTGCGCCGCGCCGCACGTTGATAGCCACTGCGGCCTTGGGTCCGCGCCCCTTCGATCAGCCGGTCAGCGTCAGAGAGCACCAGATCGGCCATCCGGGCCGAGATCGTCCGCTCCCGCACGCGGGCAAGGATCGTGTCGCGCTCATGGCCCGCCAGCGCGATCAGGCCAAGTGCGATGCGGTCCCGGTCAAGGATGTCGGTCGCCTCTTCGGCAGTCTTCACCGCCGTCTCTAACCGCTCGCCAAAGCGCTTGGCCTCAGACCGCACGATATCGCGGTTCAGATCGTAGTTTTCGGTCGTTTGGGCCACGTCCTCGCGCACGGTCTGTAGGGCAACAGCGATCACCTGCCGCGACAGCGCGTGGTCGATGGGGGAAAGCTGATCCAAGCCCAGCCGCCCAATGATCCAACGCAGCGTCGTACCTTGGGCCAGCAGGGTAAACAGGGTGAAACCGGTGGCCAGAATACCCACGATCCGTTGGATATCATCCGGCACCCGCACGCTTTCCGTCACCGCCAGCGCCAGCGCCAGCGTGACCGCCCCGCGCAAGCCCCCCCAGAGGATCGCCACCCGGTAGGGCCGCTCGACCGACGGCGAAAGTTTGGCGGCCGTCAGCAATGGCAGCAGGCCAAAAAGGATCACCGCGCGGGAAAGGATCGCCGCAATGACCACCACCGCAATAAGGAAGAAATCCTCCAGCCGGACTTCCTCCAGCAAGCGCGGGATCAGCAAAGCGGCAAGGATAAAGATGAGCGCCCCCGCCCAATGGGCCAGCACGTCCCAAAGTTCGCGCAGGTTGGTCAGCGCCTGCGGTGGCAACCGCCCCGGCGCGGTGAGGTTCAGCGTCAGCCCCGCCGCGACCACGGCGATCACACCCGACGCGCCAACGCTTTGCTCTGCCACGATATAGGCTAGGTAGGGCAGCGCGACCGAGATCGATTGCTGTGCCAGTTCGTGCCGTGCAAACAGCGCCATCACCCAAACAGAGACCCGCGCGCCCAGCCAGCCCACCAACGCCCCGCCCGCGATCAACATCGGAAATTGCGCAAGCGCACTGCCCAGCTCCGGGTCGGGAATGCCCAGCATGACATAGCCCATAAACAGACCGAAAAGCGCGATCGCCGCGGCATCGTTCAGCAGGCTTTCACCCTCAATGATCCGCGCCAACCGACGCGGAGCCGAGATTGAGCGAAAGATCGAGACCACCGCCGAGGGGTCAGTGGTCGAAACAATCGCCCCGATCAGTAGACAGGCCGCCAATGGAATGGCGCTAAACCAGAAAAGCGCGTAGCCAATGCTGACCGTCGCCACCACAACCGCCACAACCGCCAGCACAAGGATCGGCACCCAATCGTCGACCATCCGGCGCAGGTTCATCCCCAAGGTCGCTTGGAACAACAGCGTCGGCAGAAAGACGTATAGAAATACGTTCGACCGGATCGGCAGCCCCAGAATGGCGGCGGCCATCGGGTTCAGCGCATCGGTCAAATCCGTGCGCAACAAAAAGATCGCCGAGGCCCCGATAAGGATACCCACAACAGCAAGGATCACGCTGAATGGCAGGCGCAATCGCGCCGCCAAGGGCTCGGCCAAGCCGATGACCACAAAGAGCGACGCGATGATCGTGGTGACGAGGATGATGTCCATATAGGATGGAATACCAGAGTTTTACCTGAATGCGGGACACTTCTTGCCCCGCTCAGCGCTTGCAGTTCTCAGTGATGTTACTTCCGCGCGCGGCGTTCGGCCCGCCAGCGGGCAAAACGGCCCCGTCGTACGGCGATGTCGTCTTCGAACGCTTCGATCCTTGGGTCCAGCCGCGCCCGGCGGAAGCGCCGCCAGCGCACCCAGATCGCATAGACCAGCGCCGCGAAAAGCAGCAGCACAATGATGGTGACAAAGGGAATGCCCTTGGCCGCATCAGGCCCTTCGACCGCTCGCAACGAGATGGCATTGGGGTAGATCGACAATAGCTCACTGCGCCAACCATAGTGTTTCAGCGCGTAATACTGTGGTGCGCCGGTGGTGCTGCGTGCGTCTGCCGCCTCGGCCTGAAGGTTGGCGGTGTCGAATTTGAAATAGGGCGGCCAGCCCCAGCCCGTATCTTCGTTACGGTAGACCATGACATCGCCCTTGGCGCGGCGGGTCTGAATGAAAAAGACATCGCGGTTGACCGCCTGCCCGGCGCTGTCAGTCGACGACCCGGACCAGAATATAGAGCTGTTGCCGAAGTCGATCCGCTTTTCATAGGTGTCCGTGACACGCACGATATCGGTCTGTGGCAAGGTATAGTGGAAGAACGCCCCCACCATCACCCAAATGGTTACCCAGAACACCCATTTGACGATTTTCATCTTCGGCCCTTTCAATTACGTCGCGCGGCCGATCAGGGGCCTTCCCCTCCCGACATAGTGCCTCTGCGGCACTGCGGCAAATGCCTTACGCCTTAGCGCGAGGCATTTGTCGCGACCCACAAGCGATTTAGCTGCCCAAAAGTGCTTTGGTCAGGTCGCTGTCCGGCTCGGCCAGCGGGTCGATCACATCGAAATGATGCTTGCCCTCGGCCACAACCTGCTTCGCGCCCCAACTGCGGGCGAAATTCTCAGCCTGCTCAAGGAAAACGGGCCGCTCATCGGCGCCCACCCAAACCGTCACGTCAACCCCATGGGGCGGGGTCATGTTCATCGGGCTTTCAGCGGCGGCTTCGGCCTCATCCAGCTGCAAAGTGTCGTTCATCTCGGTCTGAAGCAGCGGTGTCAGATCGGCCACGGCTGAGATCGGCACGATCCGCGTGATCCGGTCGCGCACCTCGGCCCCCAGCAGCAAGGGGTCGGTCATCCGGGCCACCAGATGCCCGCCCGCTGAATGGCCCGACAGCACGATGGTGCCCTGCGTGCGGTTCGCCACTTCGGTCAACGCGGCGGCGATTTGTGTCGATATTTCCGAGATGCGCACATCGGGGCATAGGTCATAAGACGGCATCGCCACGGCATAGCCCCGCGCCAATGGCCCGGCAGCCAGATGCGACCAATAGCTCTTGTCGAACGCCTTCCAATAGCCGCCATGCACAAAGACGACAGTGCCGCGCGACACGCCCTCGGGCTGGAAGAAATCGAATTTTTGACGGTCCGAGGGGCCATAGCGCACATTCAACTGCGCCCGCGCGCCCAAGTTTGCGCGAAACGCCTCTGCCTCCTTCTCCCAGCGGGGCGGAAAGCCGTCGGCCCCATCGATATAGGCTGCATTTGCATAGGCGTCATCTAGCATCATTTGGGTCTCCCACCCCGGATTTGATCAAACTGAACTGGACAATCATACTCGTTGTTGCTTTGGAGGCTATAGAGAATAGCGGAGAGATGACATGACTGATGCTAAGACGGATCTGAAATCACTACTCAAAGACCCCAGCTTGCTGGAGACCCGCGCCTATATCGGCGGCCAATGGGTCGACGGCGACGACGGCACATTTGACGTGACCAACCCCGCGCGGGGCGATGTCATCGCACAGGTCGCTGACCTAAGCCGTGCACAGGTCGCAGGTGCTATTGCACAGGCAGAAAAGGCGCAGAAGGACTGGGCCAGTTGGACCGGTAAGGAACGCGCCACCGTGATGCGCAAATGGTTCGACCTGATGATGGAGAACCAAGACGATCTGGGCACCATCCTCACCGCCGAACAGGGCAAACCGCTGGCCGAAGCCAAGGGCGAGATCGCCTATGGCGCGTCCTTTATCGAATTCTTCGGCGAAGAGGCCAAGCGCGTCTACGGCGAGATGATCCCCGGCCACCAGCGCGACAAGCGCATCATGGTGATGAAGCAGCCCATCGGCGTTGCTGCTTCGATCACGCCGTGGAACTTCCCCAATGCGATGATCACCCGCAAGGCGGCCCCCGCGTTGGCGGCGGGCTGTTCCTTCGTGGCGCGCCCGGCGGCTGAGACACCGCTCTCGGCCATCGTCATGGGTGTGCTGGCCGAACGTGCGGGCATTCCGGCGGGCGTGTTCAACGTGCTGCCGTCGTCGTCCTCTTCGGCTGTGGGCAGGGAGTTCTGCGAGAACCCCGCCGTGCGCAAGCTGACCTTCACCGGCTCCACCGAGGTTGGGCGCATCCTGCTGAAACAGGCCGCCGATCAGGTGATGAAATGTTCGATGGAACTGGGCGGCAACGCGCCCTTCATCGTCTTTGACGACGCCGATCTTGATGCCGCCGTCGAAGGCGCGATCATGTGCAAGTTCCGCAACAACGGCCAGACCTGTGTCTGCGCCAACCGGATCTATGTGCAGGCGGGCGTCTATGACGAATTCGCGACCAAGCTGAAGGACCGGGTGAGCAAGATGAAGGTCGGCGACGGCCTTGAGGAAGGCACCGACCTTGGCCCGCTCATCAACCCCGAGGCGTCGGACAAGGTGCGCGAGCACATCAAGGATGCGGTCGACAACGGGGCCGAGATCATTCTGGGCAATGCCAAGGACGACATGGGCGGCAACTTCTTCGGCCCGACCATCGTGACCGGCGTGACGCAAGACATGAAGGTCGCCAAGGAAGAGACATTCGGCCCGCTCGCGCCGCTGTTTAAGTTCGACGATGTGGACGATGTGATCGCCATGGCGAACGACACGATCTTTGGCCTCGCGTCCTACTTCTATGCCAAAGACCTCAGCCGTGTGTACAAGGTCGCCGAGGCGCTGGAATACGGCATCGTTGGCGTGAACACCGGCATCATCTCGACCGAGCTTGCCCCCTTTGGTGGGGTCAAGCAATCCGGCCTTGGCCGCGAAGGCAGCCACCACGGGATCGAAGACTACCTTGAGATGAAATACGTCTGCTTGTCGGTCTAAGAACCGACCGGAGGAATGAAACGGGGCGTGCCTAAGGCGCGCCCCGTTGTGTTTTGCCTCAACGCTCCGGGCGGTCCTGCGCCAGCATCCAACCTTCTGCGCGGCTCAGGTGATGCGCGGCCTCAGCCACATCCCCTTCGCAGCGCTGCAACGCCCGACACCAAATCCGATGCGCGGATTGTGGCGACCACGGCAATGCCGCTTGCGCAAGCCAAGCCCGCAGAGCCGGTGGCAGGCGATCATATGCCGCCATTGGATCCCCCTGCCGCCGCCTGTGCTTCAGCCCGCTGCGCAGGTTTCGCTTTCTGCCAGACATGCTGATGGGCCGCCTTTAGTGCGCTTGCATATCCGCCGCGATGTCAGCGGCGCTCATGCTGGTGGGGAAATAGGTTGGCCAGTTGGTGAGTTCCGCAAGCACCTCGGCGCGATCATCACCCCAATAGAGGTGGTAGTGGTCGGCCTTTTCGGATGCGATTATATGGTCGCTGAATTGAATATACGCCGGTGCTTCGGCATCTCCACCCTCTTTGGCGAAAACATAGCGCACGCCGCGGTTGCCCTTTTCGTAGGTCAGCACTTCGTAGCCATCGCTGGCATAGCGCCCCTGCACCGGATCACCGTCCCGAAAGAAGGTCACAGCGTTGCCTTCGATGGTGATGCGATCCACATCGGTGGCATAGCCAACCTCGTAGTAGGCTTTGTATTCCTCCGCGGTCTTGTCGCCTTCTTCGGCTTTGTGCTGCATCACCGGATCAAGCGCGCCCTGTTGCAACAGCGGGAACACGGATTGCCAGTCGCCTGCCCAATCAGACAAGGGGCGATCCTTGATCTGCTCATCGTCGAAGTAGCCTTTGTAGATGTCTTCTTTGGCATGGTCGTGATCATGAGCGTGGTCGTGGTCGTGGTCGTGGTCGTGGTCGTGACTATGCGACTCATTCTTTGTCTCGGAAGCCGTTTCCGCATAAACCGGTGCAGAAAACGCGAGGCCAGCGCCAAGAGTGAGAAGGTAAAGCGGGGATGCGAGTGTCTTTTGCAATGTCGAGCTCCGTAGTTATGCCGAATGGCGATACTGATATGTTATATCATAACTCAACCGCCTTAGCCCTCTTAGGGCATCTTGGCAAGCTGACAGAACTCTCGACCGAAGGGCGGCAACAAAAAAACCGACAGCACTTTCATGCTGCCGGCTTCCGGGCGCGGGAGAGGTCGCCCTATCGGAATGACCTAACTTAGTTGGTCTGGGTCTGTGCCGCGCCGCCCGCATTCATCTGCTGGGTCAAGGCTGCCGCAAATTCTTCGCCTGTCATGCCGATAGCGAGCTGGCCGTCGGCGTCAACAACCTGATCGATCTGCACCACTGCACGGTCACTATCGACGTCCAGATCGCTGGACAGATCAATGGAATAGCGCACGGAACCATCGGGCTGCGGTTCAACGTTCGAGATCGTGCCGATTACAGTGTCATCTGAGGCCACAGCGATAGAGCTGCCATCAAGCGCGGTGTCCACGTCTGTGGCGCCAGTGGCGGCCTGGTCTGCGGGCAGGTTGCCTTCGACTTCAGCCGCGACATTCGCGTCGACTTCGGTGCCTGCCACATCGGCACTCACGTCAGAGCCCACTCCCGCATCCAGCGACTGTGCGGCGACTGGCGCGGCCATCAATGCTGCCACAGCTGTGGTCAGAGTCAGTTTGCGTAGGGAATTTGCATAGGTTGTCATGGGTCTTCCTTTCATTGCGCGTGCGGATTTTTGCACGCAGTTGCCCGAGCACGCCTGCCCGGTCCCCCCCCTCAACCCGGTTGCTGACGCTTGGTTTCGCGCCCACCGCTGCGCAGCAAAAACACGCCGTTTTCGACTCCCTCACCGGCAGATATCCTCCCAAAGCCATGCCCGCAGTTGCCCACCACCCAACGAAAAAGGCCCGCTTGATAGCGGGCCCTCACAAGCTTCAGCACAGGGCTGGGCTCAGTTCACGGATTTGGCGTCAACCACGTCCTTGTCGATCGCCTTCACCTCGGAAGAGATCGCAATTTGGCGCGGTTTCAGGGCTTCTGGAACCTGACGCTCAAGCTCGATATGCAGCATGCCATTGGCATGGGCCGCACCGGTCACCTGAACATGGTCTGCCAGATGAAAGCGGCGCTCAAAGGCGCGGGTGGCGATGCCACGGTGCAGGTAGGACTTGGCTTCATCCTCATCCGCCTTGCGGGCCGAGACGATCAGCGCCTTCTCACGCACTTCGACGCTCAGGTCGCTGTCAGAGAAACCGGCGACGGCGATGGAGATGCGGTAGGCATCGTTATCGAGCTTTTCGATATTGTACGGGGGATAGCTGGGGGTGGCCCCATCATTTGTCAGAACCCGGTCCATCATATTGGCGATCTGGTCGAAACCAACGCTGGAGCGGTAAAGGGGTGCGAAATCAAAGCTACGCATGTGTTCATCCTCATCATTGAGCGATTGACATATCGGGCCTTCCACCATTGGACAGACCCGATTTTTCAAGCGCCGAAGCCCTATAGAGGCACCTCGGCAAAGCTCATGTGGGAAGAATTTCGCGCGGTTTCAAGTCTTGGGGGCGCAGATTTACGGGCGGATAAATTTCGCCCCTGTCTCGCGCTCTTCGCCGACCCGGATGCGTTTGCCTGCGGGGTTGGAATCCAGAAACACACCTTTGCCCGCCACCAGTTCCGCCTGCAACAATGCCAATGGGGCACCAAGCGCCGTGCCAAGTGACACCTGCGCGCCCTTGACTTCGGCCTTGGCCGACACGACCGAGACAATGTGTGCCTCACCCGCGACAATGCTAAAGATTGGCGCCCCGCTAGAGCCGAAATCGACTGAACATGAGGTGACAAGAACCCCTTCTTGCTGGGCCAGAACCTTGCAAACCTCTTGGAGTGAAGGCGCTTCGGCCCGGTCGCGGGCATAGCTGACCACGCCCACACTGTCGCCGGGACGTGGGCGCGCGGCAGTACCGAAGGGGCGGATCGTCGTGTTGCGGATGGGGCGCGACAGTTCCAAAAGCGCTAGATCGTTGCGCACCCGGCCCGAGGAGACCTCACCATCATAGACGTAGTCGGGATGCACCACGGCGCGGCGGATATCGCGGTAGGCCCCGGCGCGGCCATTGCGCCAACCGGCAAGGAACTGCACCTCGCCATGGTCGATCCGGGCCTTGGTTTCGCGGTCAAACAGGCAATGCGCGGCGGTCAACACCAGACGCGGCGCAATCAATGTGCCCGTGCAAAATCCGGTGCCGCCGATGTCCAAACGGCCAACGGCCTCCCAAGCGGCGGCATCGACACCATTGTCGAGCGCTTTGAGCGCGCTGTCCTGCGCCACTGCCATAGTGGCCAAGGTAAAGACGCCGATAATAGCCGCCAACAATTGTCGCAAAATGTACCTCAAACTCATGTTCACTTTGGCGGATATAGGGGAGTTGCGGCGAAAATACGGCGTAGGCTTAACGCAAACGCGGCACCTGCGCGGGCGCATCGGGGTCGCGGCTGAGCGCGGGTGGTTTTGGCCCACCACAGGCCCAATCCAGCAGTTCGACACTATGCACCACAGGCACACCGGTGCCCGATCCGATCTGCATCATGCAACCGATGTTGCCCGCCGCGATGACATCTGGGGATTTCGCCTCTAGCGTCTTGATCTTTCGCTCTTTCAGCTTGGCCGAAATCTCTGGCTGCATCAAGTTATAGGTGCCCGCCGACCCACAACAAAGGTGACTGTCCGCCGGTTCCACCACAGTGAAGCCTGCCTTTTTAAGCAGTGCTTTCGGCGCGGTCTTGATTTGCTGCCCATGCTGAAGCGAACAAGCCGCGTGATAGGCAACGATCATGCCCTGCCCAGCTCTGACTGCAAAAGGCAGGTTCAACTCAGACAGTAATTCCGTGACATCCTTCGCCAGCGTCGAGACCTTTGCGGCATCTCCGGCCAGCGGGTCATTGCGGAACATATGGCCGTAATCTTTGACCGTCGTGCCGCAGCCCGAGGTATTGATCACGATGGCATCCAGCCCCTTGCCGTCGATCTCGGCGCTCCATGCGCGAATGTTGCGGGCGGCATGGGCGTGGCTTTCATCGGTCTTACCCATGTGATGGGTCAGCGCTCCGCAACAGCCCGCGCCTTCGGCCACCACCACCTCGCAACCCGCGCGGGTCAGCAGCCGGATCGTGGCATCGTTGATATCGGTGTTCAGCGCTTTTTGCGCACAGCCGGTCATCAGGGCGACACGCCGCAGCGGTTTGCCTTTTGCCGGAAAGCTTTGCGGATCGTCATTGCGGCTGACCGGGGGGATCATCTTGGGGGCCATCTCTAACATCGCGCGCAGCCGGGCGTCGGGCATCAGCCGCGCGAAGGGCCGCCCGATCTTGGCCCCCAAAAGCGCCAATCGAAAGCGTGTCGGATAGGGCAATATCCGCGCCAGCATCCAGCGCAGCGCGCGTTCGCCTAGGGGCCGTTTATACCGTTCCTCAATATAGCTGCGCGCGTGGTCGACCAGATGCATGTAATGCACGCCCGAGGGGCAGGTCGTCATACAGGCAAGGCAGGATAGGCAGCGGTCGATGTGCAGGACCGTCTTTGGGTCCGGGTCGCGGTCATTTTCCAGCATGTCCTTGATCAGATAGATGCGTCCACGCGGGCTGTCCAATTCATCGCCCAAAACCTGATAAGTCGGACAAGTCGCCGTGCAGAAACCGCAGTGCACACAGGCGCGCAGAATGTCGTTGCTGCGCTGCGTGTCAGGATCCTGCAATTGTTCGGGGGTGAATGTGGTTTGCATGGATGCTCCGAAATTATGTGCTGCGCATGAGGTTCGCGAGGACAAGGCCGAACCAAGGAACTGTGGTGCCCACTGCCCCCAGAACCCCGCTCCATCGGCGCATGGCGGGGCGCGGGTCGGCGCGGCGCAGCGCTTGGACCACCAGCGCGATCACCGCTATCCAAGCGGACCAGAGTGCGAGGGCCACGGCTCCGAGCAACCACAGGCTGTCGTTCCAATATCGCAAGAGGCCGTAGCGCAGGCCGATTGCGATCAGAAAGGCGGCCAGAACCACGGCCCCCAAGGCACGGATGGCCTGCAGGGAGGGTGGCATGGCGACCAGCGCTTTGAACAGAAACGGGCCGATCAGAAAAACGATGAGAAAGACCAGCATCAATGTCATGGGGTCAGCGCCAAGGCTTCGGCGTTGAAGATGCCGCGCGGGTCGAACTTAGCCCTGAGCCCTGCGGTCAGGCGCGCCACGCCTTGTGCTTCGGGTTCCTGCCGGGGCAGTGCCTGCGCTGCGTCATCGGCCCGCAAGAGTGTCGCATGGCCGTCATAGCCGCCCAACCGGGCACGCAGATCCGTGCCGGGGGCCATGCGCAGCCAGATCAGCCCCCCGGCCCAGTCATAAAGATGCGCCTCTGCCCCGGCCTTTGCCGCCAGCGCGGGGGCCTCGGTCGGGCGGCAATGCACCCGCCAGACATCCCCCGCCGCCCCATGAAAGGCCGCTACATCACGCAGGTCGCGCCAGAGCGTAGTGGAGGGTTTCGCCGCGAGACTCTCAAGCGCGGCACCGGTTGCCGAGATCAAATCCTTCAGCCGCTCGATGCGGTAGGTGACTGAGGTCTCAAACCCCTCCAATCGTAGATACGTCCGGCGCTCTGCCGGATCATGGGCGGCTGCGGTGACTTCGAAAGGGCTGCGCATCGCCTGTGCCATGGCGGCAATGGCTGCGGGGTCGTCCAGCCCCGAAAGGGCAAGCGTGGCGCTTGTCTCCGGTTCGGGCAGTACCTTGAACGAAACCTCGGTCAACGCGCCCAGTGTTCCACGCGATCCGGCCATCAGCTTGACCAGATCATAACCGGTGACATTCTTCATCACCCGCCCGCCATTCTTGATGACGTTCCCTTGTCCATCGACAAAGCGTACGCCCAACAGGAAATCTCGCGCTGCGCCGATGGCAAGCCGCCGCGGGCCGCTAACGTTGGCCGCAAAGATCCCGCCGATGGTCGGCGTGCCGCTGCGGCCCATAAGCGCGCGGTGGTCCATCGGTTCAAAGGCCAGCCGCTGCCCTTCGGCGGCCAATGTCGTCTCAATCTCGGAGACTGGCGTCCCCGCCTGCGCCACCAGCGTCAGCGCGCCCGGCTCATAGAGGCTGATGCCCCGCAATCCGGCAAGCGACAGGTCCGCCCCTGGCCCGGCCATGCCGCGCGTATTGCCACCCCGCAGGGACAAGGGCGCCTGCGCGGATCGGATCGCCTCGACCACTTCTGCTTCAGTCGTTACCGTCACGCGGCCACCGATGCACCGCTGCCGCGCCGCCCTTCCGTGACATCCAAAGGAAAGACCTTGGCCGGGTTCAACAGCCACGTCGGATCAAACACGTCCTTTACCGCCAGCTGCGCCTCAAGATCCGCTGCGGCATATTGCACATGCATCAGGTCGCGCTTTTCAATGCCGACGCCATGCTCTCCGGTCAGGCAACCGCCCGCCTCAACGCATAGCCGCAGGATATCCGCGCCAAAGGCTTCGCATTTTTCAAGGTCACCGGGTTTATTGGCATCAAACAAGATCAGCGGATGCATATTGCCGTCACCTGCATGAAAGACGTTACCGACCCTCAATCCGTATTCGACCGACATCTCGCCGATGCGCCGCAGCACCATGGGCAGTTCCGTCACCGGGATCGTGCCATCTAGGCACATGTAGTCGTTGATCTGCCCCATCGCGCCAAAGGCCGATTTGCGCCCCAACCAGATCGCCGCGCTTTCCTCGGCGCTGGTGCTTTCGCGCAATTCCACCGGGTTGTGTCGCTGGGCGATCTCGGCAATCAGCGCAAGCTGGTGGTCGATCTCGGCGTCGGAGCCTTCGACCTCGACGATCAGCAGCGCCTCGCACATCGGGTAGCCTGCATGGGCGAAAGCCTCCGTCGCCTCGATACAGGGGCGGTCCATAAATTCGATCGCGACAGGCAAGACGCCCGCCTTGATGATGTCGCTGACGCAGGCCCCGGCGACGGCGTTGCCGTCAAAGCCCATTAACACGGGCCGCGCGCCTTCGGGCTTGGGCAGGATGCGCAGCGTCGCCTCTGTCACCACGCCAAGCTGCCCTTCAGAGCCGCAGATCACACCCAAAAGATCCAGCCCGCTCGCATCCATATAGCCGCCGCCGATCTCGACCACTTCACCATCCATCATCACCATGGTGACGCCCAGCAGGTTGTTGGTGGTGACCCCGTATTTCAGACAGTGCGCCCCGCCGGAGTTCATCGCGATATTGCCCGCGATGGCGCAGGCCAGCTGGCTGGAGGGGTCAGGGGCGTAGAAAAAACCATCCTCCTCAACCGCGCCGGTCACGCTGAGATTGGTGCGCCCGGTTTGCACCCGCATGAGGCGGTTGTCATAATCAACCTCTAGCACTTCGGCCATGCGCGCCACGCCCAGCACCACGCTGTCCGCCGTGGGTAGCGCCCCACCCGCCAGCGATGTGCCCGACCCGCGCGGCACGACCGGAACGCCCTCTTCATGGCAGATGCGCAGCACGGTTGAGACTTCTTCGGTGTTGCCAGGCAAGGTGACAGCGAGGGGCGGACATTTATAGGCGGTTAGCGCGTCGCATTCATAGGCGCGAGTTTCATGCACATCATCGATCACGGCGCCCTGCGGCAAGGCCGCACTCAGCCGTGCAACGATCCGCGCCTTGCGCGCAATGATACCGGCATCTGGTTTTGGCATGTCCATCGCGATCCTCCCCCTACCGCGCAGCATAGGTATCGTGGCGCGGGTTTGACCAGTCTGCCGCGTGTTTGGTGCAATTGCACCACGAATTCACGGTATCACAGTGATTTGCGCAGCCCAAGCTTGGCCAAGCTTGGAACCGCGGCAAAATGCTCTATATAAAGCTTGTTATTTTAGTTGGTGTCATATGTTAAAACGCAGCCTCATCCTTGCCCTATTGGCTTTTGCCACACCGGCCTTGGCCGATCCTCCCGCCATTTTGAATGTCAGGGTCGATCAGCTTGGCGACCTGTGGAAGTTTGACGTGACCATCCGTCATAACGACAGCGGTTGGGATCACTATGCTGACGCTTGGCGCGTTCTTGACCCCGATGGGAAACCTCTGGGCACGCGCAATCTGGCGCATCCACATGTTCAGGAACAGCCCTTTACCCGGTCGCTCTCGGGCGTACGTATCCCCGAGGGTGTGACCGAAGTCAGCATTCAAGCGCGCGACAGCGTAGATGGCTGGGCGTCGGAAATTGTCCGCGTTCCACTGCGCTAAGCCAAGACGGGCCTAGACCCGGTGATAGGGTCCGCCCGATAGGATCGCCGCCGCACGGTAAAGCTGTTCCGCCAGCATGACCCGCACCAACATATGCGGCCAGACCATCTTGCCAAAAGAAAGCGCATGATCTGCCTGCGCCCGCAGGCTGGGATCAATGCCATCCGCCCCGCCGATGACAAAGGCCAAATCGCCCCGCCCGGCATCACGCCATGTGCCAAGACGTTCGGCGAAAGCGGGGGAGGTTTCGACCTTCCCGCGTTCGTCCAGCACACAGATCACCGCCCCTTGGGGGATCGCGCGCTGCAACAACGCAGCTTCGGCAGCCATGCCGCCGCCTTTCTTATCTTCCATCTCGACCACGCGCGCAGGGCCAAGGCCCAGACCGCGCCCGGTCCGGTCGAACCGGGTGAGATAATCATCAACAAGAGATTTTTCGGGACCGGCGCGAAGCCGGCCCATGGCGCAGATATGTACCCGCATGGCTTAGCCCCGCAAAAGCGGGATCAGTGCGGCATGACCGCGGCCGCGTCTTCGCCGCCCAGCCACATCTTTTCGAGTTGGTAGAACTCGCGCACTTCGGGGCGGAAGACATGCACAACAACGTCGCCTGTGTCGATCAAGACCCAGTCGCCGGTTTCGCGGCCTTCCATCTTGGACGTGCGTCCGGTGGCGTCTTTGACCGCCTGTGCCAGCTTTTCCGAGATCGCCGAAACCTGCCGCGTGGAGCGGCCTGAGCAGATCACCATATAGTCGCCGATGGCCGTCTTGCCGCGCAGATCGATCTGCACGATGTCTTCGGCCTTGTCGTCATTCAGCGAGGAAAGAATAAGCGCCAGCAGGTCGTCGCTGGTTGCGATTTGCGAGGCGGCAGTCATTGCGGCCCCATGGTCAGCAGCCTGCGCTGCGTCAACGTTAAGAGACAGGACATTGTCCTCCTTCGTAATGCACCGCCAATGCTGAACGCTTGCCCCGGTGCCGAGCCCCCCTAATTTAGCGATATAGGCCAGATTTTTCAATGGACCCTATGCGCTCCGCGTGAACCGGGGCGCAAATCCCCGCCTAGTCAGGCAAATTCTCTGCCACCGCGGCCCGTGAGAGCGCCAATTGACTGTCTTCGATGACTTTCACCTCGCGCTGCGGGAAGGGGATTGAGATGTCGTTTTCCTTGAACGCATCCCAAAGTGCCAGATAGACATTGCCGCGAATGTTGGTCAGCCCGCCAGTCGGATCCTTAATCCAGAAGCGCAGGATGTAATCCACCGACGAATCGCCAAAGCCGACGATATGGCAGACTGGCGCCTTGTAGCTCAGCACCCGGTCGACGCCCTTGGCCGCCTCAACCGCCAGTTTGCGCACCACATGCGGATCATCCGAATAGGCTGTTCCGAAATAGATATCGAGGCGCACAAAGTCGTTGGAGTGCGACCAGTTCACCACCTGCCCTGTAATGAGGTCTTCGTTCGGGATCAGGTATTCTTTGCCGTCCCGCGTCACCACAGAGGCATAGCGCGCGCCCAGCGTTTGGATCCAGCCAAAGGTCTCACCCAGACTGATCACATCGCCCGGTTTGATCGACTTATCCAGCAGGATGATCACGCCCGAGACGAGGTTCGACACAACCTTTTGCAGACCAAAACCAAGACCCACACCGATCGCACCCGACAGCACCGCAAGCCCGGTGAGGTCGATCCCCACGGCCCGCACACCGATGAAGAACGCCAAACCGTAGAGTAGGATCTGCACCCCCTTCACGGCCAGCACCTGCATGGAGGGGCTGATGTCTTCGTTCTTGCGGATCGTCGCGGCGGTGGTGGTGCTCACCAGCCGCGCCATGGTCAACAACGCACCGACCACCACAAGCGCGGTCAAAACGGTCAGCACCGAAAGCCGGAATTCACCGATGGTCAGCGCCACGTCATCCAGAAACACTGCCACATCATCGGCGACATTCAACATATAGAGCGTGGCATAGATCCACAGCCCCCATGTCACCATGCGCCGCAGCGGGCGGTTGCGCACCAGCCGCGCGGCAAAGGCGATGCCGACATAGATCGCCGCCAAGGTCGCCGCCAAACCGATAAGATAGGACCGGGATGGCCAAGTGACATTCTGCATCACCTGATACAAAAGCCCCGCCAGCAGCGCGAACCATATCAACCCCAGCCGCCGCTTGACCTGCACCACGCCCCGCAACTGCCATTTGGACCACCCCTCGCGGGAGCGGACCCAGTTTTGCAGCATCGTCCCGGTGACCCGATGCAAAATCCACGCCACCGCCACCAGCGCCAGCAAGATCAAGATTTGGTTCTGCCGCCAGCCGGGGCTGAGAACACTCTCACCAAAACCCAAAACACCGTCAAACAAAGCCCGCAGCGAAACGAGGAAGTTCGTAAAAGGGTGAGATTCAGGGATCATGGGCGTCCTTTGCAGCTAAGGGAAGATCACGGTTACATAGCCACAATGATAGGGCAAGTTCGCTGCACGGCGATGCCACCTTGCGAGACTCGCCAAGGCGCTATATCCCTTGCCCCATGATACTGGTGTTTGATCTTTGCGACCGTGCGCGTCTGCGCGAACGCTTTTTCGGCGCGACGCATAGCGTTCTGGCTCGACTATAAGCCAGCCCTCTTAGCCACACCCTTAGCCATTCCAAACCACGGGAGAGGACCATCATGTCCCCCAAGACGCTTTACGATAAAATCTGGGACGCCCATGTCGTCCACGAAGCCGATGACGGTACCTGCTTGCTTTATATCGACCGTCACCTCGTCCACGAAGTGACCAGCCCGCAGGCCTTTGAAGGGCTGCGCATGTCGGGCCGCACCGTCCGTGCACCGGACAAGACCATCGCCGTGCCGGACCACAACGTGCCCACCACCGAAGGCCGCGAAGACCCCGAGGCGATGACCGAAGACAGCCGCATTCAGGTCTCCGCCCTCGATAAAAACGCGCGTGAGTTCGGCGTGCATTACTACCCGGTGTCGGACGTGCGCCAAGGCATCGTGCATATCGTCGGGCCCGAGCAGGGCTGGACCCTGCCCGGCATGACCGTCGTCTGCGGCGACAGCCACACCGCGACCCACGGCGCTTTTGGCGCGCTGGCCCACGGCATCGGCACCTCCGAGGTTGAACACGTTCTTGCCACCCAGACGCTGATCCAGCGTAAGGGCAAGAACATGAAGGTCGAGATCACCGGCAAGCTGCGCCCCGGCGTAACGGCTAAGGACATCACCCTTTCCGTCATCGGCGCCACCGGTACGGCGGGCGGGACCGGCTATGTCATCGAATATTGCGGCGAAGCAATCCGCGACCTGTCGATGGAAGGCCGCATGACCGTCTGCAACATGGCGATCGAAGGCGGCGCCCGCGCGGGCCTGATCGCGCCGGACAAGAAGACCTTTGAGTATTGCAAAGGCCGCCCCCACGCCCCGAAAGGCGCACAATGGGAAGCGGCAATGGACTGGTGGAAAACCCTCTTCTCTGACGAGGACGCCCATTGGGACAAGGTCGTCACCCTCAAGGGCGAAGACATCGCGCCGGTCGTCACATGGGGCACCTCGCCCGAGGACGTGCTGCCAATCACTTCGGTCGTTCCTGCGCCCGAGGATTTTAAAGGCGGTAAGGTCGACGCGGTGAAACGCGCGCTGGAATATATGGACCTGACACCGGGCCAGAAACTCACCGACATCCAGATCGACACGGTTTTCATCGGTTCCTGCACCAATGGCCGCATCGAAGACTTGCGCGCTGCCGCTGCGGTGCTGAAGGGCAAAAAGATCAAGGACGGGTTGCGTGCCATGGTCGTGCCCGGCTCAGGCCTCGTGCGTGCTCAGGCCGAGGAAGAGGGACTGGCGGATATCTTCCGCGAGGCGGGTTTCGAATGGCGTCTTGCGGGCTGCTCGATGTGCCTGGCGATGAACCCCGACCAGCTTGCCCCCGGCGAACGCTGCGCGGCCACGTCAAACCGCAACTTTGAGGGGCGTCAGGGCTATAAAGGCCGCACGCATCTCGTCTCCCCCGGCATGGCCGCAGCCGCTGCACTCACTGGCCACCTTACCGACGTGCGCGAATTGGCGTGAGCGATCGGGGCGTGGATACCGGGCGCGTTGCGCAGGGCTCAGTCGGCCTTGCGCAGCTCACTGCCGGACTTCAGCACTTCGCTGCCGTCGTCCTGTTCGATTTTATAAGCCGGTTCGTCATCACTCGCTTTGCGGGTCACCTCGCTGCCCTGCAGCTTCAACGTGATCTTCTGCGTGTATTTCTTGACGATCTTGCCGGTCCCGGTGCCATTGCCCCAGTCCCATTCCACTTTCGTGCCAGTTTGGTACGACATGCCATGCCCTCCTGATTACCTAATTGCAAATAACGCGCCGGTCGGCGGCGCAGTTCCCGCACTCTCCGAAGGATACCCCGATGGAAAAGTTTACAGAAATCACCGGCACCGCGGCTCCCATGCCGCTGGTGAACATCGACACGGACATGATCATCCCCAAAGTCTTCCTCAAGACGATCAAACGCTCCGGCCTTGGCGTGAACCTGTTCGACGAAATGCGCTATGACCGCGAAGGAAATGAAATCCCCGATTTCGTGCTGAATCAACCGCAATACCGCGACGCTCAGATCCTCGTCGCGGGCGACAACTTCGGCTGTGGCTCTTCGCGCGAACACGCGCCTTGGGCGATCAAGGATTTCGGCATCCGCTGCGTTATTGCACCCAGCTTTGCCGATATCTTTCACAACAATTGCTTCAAGAACGGCATCCTGCCCATCGCCCTCCCGCAAGAACAGGTCGACGTGTTGATGAAGGACGCCGAAAAAGGCTCAAACGCGCGGATGACCATCGACCTTGAAGGTCAAACCATCACAACATCTGACGGCGAGAAATTTCCGTTTGAGGTCGACGCCTTCAAAAAGCACTGCTTGCTCAACGGTCTGGACGACATTGGCCTGACACTTGAGAAGGGCACGGCGATCGACACCTATGAGGATTCGCTCAACCAAAGCCGTCCTTGGGTCTAAGCGCGGCTTCCAAACTCAACTTGTGGGCGTAAATTCAGCGCCCACAAGATGTTGCGACTTGCCATTAAACCGCCATCTAATTGATGCAAGATCGCACCACCCTTTCCCTCAAAATACCCCATAACCCTGCTCTTCTCCACGCGGAGCCTTGAGGCGCGCTCGGAAAGAAGGCAAAAATTGGACAAGAATGAGGCGAGCCCCATCAAATGGGGCCATCAAGTTGGAACAAGCACGCGGCATCGTATCGCGGCTGGCCAGTTTGAAAGGGCAGAGCAGTGATCGGACGAATGACAGGCGCGGCGACGCGTGGCCTATTGGTGGCGCTATTGATAGCCACCCCCGCCCTGCTTTTGCCGGGTGCCGATGCGGAATCGAGCCAGATCACCGTGCTTCTCGCTTTTGTCGCGGCGATCTTAACGTTCTTAGAGTACAACTCGCGCCAGCCTAGCATCGTCGAATTCCGCGATGCGCCGCCGTTCAATCGCTTGCGGTTTATCAGCCTGCTTTTCACCATAGTCGTGCTGTCGCTGATCGCACGAGGCCAAGTCTCCGCCACTCTGCTGACAGGCGCGTTGACCTCCCTCGGCACAATCTTGGGCAATGCGCTCGACTTCCCCTATTCTCCGGTACGGCTGGTGGTGCTGATGATGCCCGTCGATGCGTCCTATGAGTCCGTCAATCTGATCCGCACGGCAGCAGGGCTGGCCTACCTCGTCTCGCTCATCGCACTGGCGACCTTTGTGCTGCTGGTGCGCGTCATGGGCTGGCCTGCCCGCCAAGGCGCATTTAACGTTTGGGTAAACCTGCCGCTCTTTGACCCAACCGCTGGTGGCGACGTGCTCTACCGCCTGCAACGCGACGCGCGGATCAACATCGCGCTTGGGTTCTTGTTGCCCTTCATAATCCCCGCAGTGGTCAAAGCCACTGCCGATCTGCTAGATCCGATCTCACTGAGCAATCCGCAAACCATGATCTGGACAATAAGCGCATGGGCATTCCTTCCGGCCAGTATGATCATGCGGGGCATCGCCATGGGGCGCGTGGCCGAGATGATCCACGACAAACGCCGCCGCGCCTACGCCGAAGCGCATATGCAGGCCGCCTGATCCGCCTGATCCGCCTGCTGCTGGCGTTTTTCCTGCTGACCGGTTTCGCGCAGGCCGAGCCACTGCGCATCGCCACCTTCAACACCGAATTGTCACGCAAAGGGCCCGGCATTCTGCTGCGCGACATCTTGCGCGGCAATGACCCAAGCGTATCGTCGGTGGTGCAAACCATCACCGCCGCCAATCCCGATATCATCGCCCTCCAAGGCATCGACTACGATCTCGAACGCAGCGCCCTCAACGCCCTTGCCGACGCCCTCACCGCCGCTGGCACGTCCTACCCCTACCACTTCGCCGGACCACCCAACGCTGGCCGTCAAAGCGATGTCGATCTCGACGGAGACGGCGAACTCGGCAGCCCCCGCGACGCACAAGGCTATGGTCGCTTCTTTGGCCAAGGCGCCATGGCGATCCTCTCGCGCTATCCCATCCAGCTAGAAAACCTGCAGGACTTCAGCACCCTTCTCTGGCGCGACCTCCCCGGCACGCTCTACCCTATGGTCGACGGCACCCCCTTCGCAGGAGCAGAGGCCCATGCCACACAGCGCCTGTCGTCCAACAGCCATTGGTCTTTGCCCATCCAGACACCCGACGGCCCCGTCACCCTGCTGACCTATCACGCCACCCCGCCCGTCTTCGATGGCCCCGAAGACCGCAATGGCCGGCGCAACCACGATGAAACAGCCTTCTGGTCTCACCACCTCGATAGAAACATCGGCACCCCGCCCCCTGACCATTTCGTCCTGCTCGGCGATGCCAACCTCGACCCCAAACGCGGCGACGGACGCGGCGACGCCATTGCCGCCCTGCTGTCCCACCCAGCCCTACAAGACCCGCTGTCCGGGCAATCCACAGTCAACTGGTCCCAAACCGGCCCGATGCGGGTCGACTATATCCTGCCCTCCCGCGACTGGCAGGTGGCCGACGCAGGCCTGATTTGGCCCAAGGGCGACGCCGCCAGCCGCCATGCGCTGGTTTGGGTCGATCTCACCCGTTAAGCCCCGCTATCTTGACCCTTCGGAACCCGCAGGCTACCCATCAGCAATAGTATTTTCAGGAGTTTCCCATGGCCAACCCATCCTTGCTCATCCTCCCCGGCGACGGCATCGGCCCCGAGGTCATGGCGCAGGTCACGCGCATCATCGACTGGTTCGGCGAAAAGCGCGATCTGGCCTTCGACGTAGAGCATGATCTGGTCGGCGGCGCGGCCTATGACAAACACGGCACGCCCCTGCACGACGACACGATGACCCGCGCCCTCGAAGTCGATGCGGTGCTTCTGGGTGCCGTTGGCGGCCCGAAATACGACGACCTCGACTTCTCGGTGAAACCCGAACGTGGCCTTTTGCGTCTGCGCAAGGAAATGGACCTTTTCTCCAACCTGCGCCCCGCGCAGTGCTTTGACGCACTGGCCGATTTCTCGTCGTTGAAGAAAGACATCGTCGCGGGCCTCGACATCATGATCGTTCGCGAACTGACCTCCGGCGTTTACTTCGGCGAACCGCGCGGCATTTTCGAAGAAGGCAACGAGCGCGTCGGCATCAACACGCAGCGCTATACCGAAAGCGAGATTGAGCGCGTCGCCCGCTCAGCATTTGAACTCGCCCGCCGCCGTAGCAGCAAGGTCTGCTCGATGGAAAAAGCCAATGTCATGGAAAGCGGCATCCTGTGGCGCGAAGTCACCCAACGGGTCCGCGATGCCGAATACCCCGACGTTGAGCTCAGCCACATGTACGCCGACAACGGCGCCATGCAACTGGTCCGCGCGCCCAAACAGTTCGACGTCATCGTCACCGATAACCTCTTTGGCGACATCCTCAGCGACTGCGCCGCGATGCTCACGGGCAGCCTCGGCATGCTGCCCTCCGCCAGCCTCGGCGCGCCCAATGCCGATGGCCGCCCCAAGGCGCTTTACGAGCCCGTCCACGGTTCAGCCCCCGACATCGCAGGCCAAGGCAAAGCGAACCCAATCGCCTGCATCCTCAGCTTCGCCATGGCACTGCGCTATTCCTTCGACCAAGGTGACGAAGCCGCGCGTCTGGAAAAAGCCGTCGAACAGGCACTGGCCGACGGCGCCCGCACCCCCGATCTGATGGGCCCCGAAGGCGGCACCCCGATCACGACCGAGGAAATGGGCAACGCGATCCTAAAGGCCCTCGACGCGAGCCTCTAACAAACGCGGGCGAGGTTTACCGCCTCGCCCCCCTCCCCTTCATCCTTTCTTAAATACCCGCGGGGGTGCAGCCGCAGGCTGCGGGGGCAGCGCCCTCAATTCCACCCTGCCAACCCAATGCAGCCCTTCCCATCCTTGACCAGACTGCATTTGCCAAACTTACCAAGCTACGCTATGCGCAGCGCATCGGTCGGGCTGTAGCGCAGCCTGGTAGCGCACCTGCTTCGGGAGCAGGGGGTCGGAGGTTCGAATCCTCTCAGCCCGACCAGTTTCCCTCTCGTATCAAGACGCAGTGTCAGAGATCGTACCGCGGCAACGGATTTGCTTAGCTATAGACCTTGATCAACATCCAGATCCCCATCCCCAACATCATGACATTCTCGGTAAGCGACACAAACCCCAGAGGGACATTGCTGGCCCCGCCCACGCAGGCGCATTTAAGTTCGCGTTTATCGACATAGACCGCCTTGATCACCGACACCGCACCAATCGAGCCGATTACGAGCGCGACCGGGGCCGATAGCCAGGTCAATGCACCCGCGGTCATCAAGATACCCGCCAGTGCCTCGCCAAAGGGATAGACCTTTCCATAGGGCACCCAACGCTGCGCCAGCAGATCGTAATTCAAAAACATCGTCGAAAAGCTCTCGATGTTCTGCAGTTTTTGCACGGCTAAGAAACACATGGATATTGAGATGAACCACTCGAAGGCACGCAAGGTAAGGATCGTGTCAAAAGCATACCACGACAAGCCCAACGCCATTAGAAAAGCCACACCAAAAATTGCGATAACAGGCTGATAGCTAGTGTCTGATTGTTCGTCTTTGGGTTTATCCAAGCCAAAATGGACGCGCAGATCATCGTACCCACCGATCCGCTCGCCGTCGATATAGGTCTGCGGAGTGGTATCGACCCCTTCTTTCGCCATGAAGGCATCCGTCTCTTCACGGGTCGTAAGGTGGTGATCGTCAATGGTATAGCCCTGCCGTTCCAACAGGTCTTTCGATTTCAATCCGTAGGGGCAGAGATGTTGCTCCATCACCATCCGGTAAAGGGTTGCAGTCTTGCTATGACCATCGGCCATCATATCCTCCAATTTACGCGTTTAAGACGCATTGCTGAGGAGGAAACAAGTTTCCAGCGCAGGAGAGTTCCGCAACCAGTGTAAATAGTTCCACGAGAAACAGGTTGCGCCCACTTCGTCGCGCGCGACAGGCACGTCCTTTTCGACGGCTTTCAGCCGGGGCTACTTAGATGCGCGGCCGGGATCGTGACCGTCCATGTCAATGTGTTTTCACTGGTCACGGTATCTGCTGACCCGTTGACCATGGCAGGTGCCAGAACCGAAAGGACTTTGCTGCCAAAGCCTGTCGTTTTCTTAAGCGAAGGATCAAGGGTGATCCCCGTTTCTGCCCACTGAAAGCGCAGCCCGCCCTTTTCTGTATAAGACCACTGGCAGGCGATATGCCCGTGCCCGTCGCTCATCACACCGTATTTTGTGGAATTGGTCGCCAGTTCATGCAGCGCCATACCGATCAACTGCAATGCCTGTGGGCCCAGTGAAACGGGGGGACCGGTCACATCAATAACGTCGTCTTGACCGTGCAAAAACGGGTCCAACTGCGCCCGAACCAACTGTTCTAGGTCAACAGACGACCACCCCCCATCAACCAATAAGTCAGTCGAACGGGCAAGCGCCTGAATGCGATCCCCGAAGGATTTGTTAAACTCGGCCAGTGATTTGGCAGAATTGGCCGTTTGGCGCTGCATCGCTGTGACCAATGACAGCATATTCTTTGCCCGGTGAATAACTTCACGCGACACCAGATCGCGCACCTCCTCAGCCTTCCGCGTGGCCGTCACATCATGGTGAATGTTTGAGATCGAAACGATGTCGCCAGAGAGCGTGCGAATGGGCGTGCAGGCAATCGTCACATGGCGCTTTGTGCCATCCTTGGCGATACGTACTGCATCGAACTGGCGCAGATTTCCCGCCACGATCTGATCGCGATACTCAAGCACGCTGGTTGGCCAATCCTGCGGATAGAGCAACTCAACCGACTGGCCCAAAGCCTCCTGTTCGGTATAGCCATAAAGCCGCTCTGCCGCCGGGTTCCAACTGATGATGCACCCTTCCAGATCATAGGTCAGGATCGCTTCGCCTGTGGTGGCGACCAGCGCGGCGAAGGTCTCGGCCTGCACATGGGCGCGCTCAATATCGCCATGGGCCATACGCCGCGTGGTCACATTGCGGTGCTGAAGCAGCAAACAAGGCACCCCCCGGATCGCCATACGGTTGGCATTCAGTTGAAACCAACGCCGCACGCCCGGACCATCGCAGGGGTACTCCCCCTCAAAAGACGCGCCGGTTTTCAGCGCTGTCCGAAGTCCGTCCAAAACGGCCTCGGCCTGCAACACGGCGTCCAACACAGCCATTTTGCAGATGTCGAAGTAATTGGCCCCCACATAATGCGACTTCAGGTCACCGCCGTTTTCTTCGCAAAAGAGTTTCCAAGCCGTATTGGCCGCCACAATCGTTCCCGTGGCGTCAAGGATCACGACCTCATCGGTCATTGCCTCTATCAATTCAAAATGGCTGGCGTCGAGCGCTACGCTCTGGGTGCTTTTCAACATATCAGTACAATAGCCCAGTTCCGGGACTGGCTAAAGTTAACATAGGTTTAATTACTAAGCGAAAACCCTTGTTTTATCGGCCTCGCTGGCCTCAGTCGCGCCAAAAACCGTGTGTTTTTAATCACATTTGCTTTAGCAAACACCTTCTTCCTTGAACCTCCAGCGGGGAAAGGCCGTTAGTCCCTCATACACGCATATGCGTCTGCCTTCGGCAGTGGCGCAATTACGGAGCGAATACATGCTGACACGACGACATTTCATTCAGACAACCACCGCGCTTTTTTCCGGCGCCATCGCCACGCCGCTGATGGCCCGCACCCGCCCCACCGGCGCAGAGAAGGCCGCGTGGGACGCACGGATCACCCCGGCAGGCTTTGACCCGGCCACCAGCAACCCATGGGGTGTACACCCGCGCTTCTTGCCGCAACGCGTGGTTGCCAATGATAACCTACGGGTCGGCGACGTTCACGTGGACGCCGTTGCGCGCTATGTTTACCACATCGAAGAAGGTGGCACCGCGATGCGTTACGGCGTGGCGATTGCGCGCGGCAACCTTTACGAGCCCGGCACTTATACGATCAAGCGCAAGGTGGAATGGCCGCATTGGACACCCACCCAAAACATGATTAAGCGCGACCCAGAACTCTATGCTGGCCTTGAAGACGGCGTACCACCCGGCCCGGAAAACCCGCTCGGCTCGCGTGCGCTGTATCTATTCGAAGGCAACCGCGACACCTATCTGCGCATCCACGGCACCCCCCAGCCGCAAAGCATCGGTGGCCGGGCAAGCTCGGGCTGTGTGCGGATGATCATGGCGCATATCAATCAGCTTTACCCGAATGTGCGGACCGGCTCGACGGCCTACCTGTACTCGGCAGAAGAAAGCGTTGTCGCGCGCAGTTAAGCGATAGCGACAAACGGGGGGCCACCCAGTAGCGGCCCCCCGTTAGCAATTCAGACCTAAATTCAGGCCGCGCTTTTGGTGCAGATCGGGTTGCCGCCCACCGCGCGCAGCGGCACCAAAGTTGTCTCAACCGGGCCGTTATGTTCGTACCAATAACAACCATCTTCGGGCAGCAAACGCGCCGTGGACAAGTCTTGGTTTGGCGCGGCGAGGTTAACCACCGCCTCTGACACTTTGCCTACGCGGGCAGGTTTGCCCTCTGGCCCAGTTGCGGGTACTGTACAGCCGGCGACGACCAGCAATGCCGCCCCGATCACATATGTTCCTGTCTTCATTGAAGCCTCTGCCATTCCTAATTATATCGCGGGCAATCTGACAGACCGGGTGGGGATTTCAAGCAGCAAGGGGCGCTGGCCTGCTGTTTGAGACGCGAGCTCACGGCCTTGTTAAGCCTGTGTCCCTGTTATGCCGCTTGAAGACCGTTTCCGCATCGCAAAAGGCCTGCGATGCGCTGACCCGCCCTATGGCCAACCAACAGGCTCCAAGCGCTCTCTACAGCAGGTTAGGTCTGTTCCGCCGCGAACCCTTTCCCGATGATCGGTCCCGTCGGGCGACCGGTCGGAGACCCTCCAAGAGGTTCAAGCGTAACCTCATAAAGCTGTTCGGCGCTTGGGTCCGGCAGATCGTCAAATGACAACTGCGCCGCCCCTGCGCCTGTCAACACACCAAGTGATGTTGGGCCCATGTCGGCTGATGGCAGGGTCCAGACCTGCAAACTTCGGTCTGCGGGCACGGGCACATCCGCCACGAAACGGACGGTTGCCGTATCATCACCATAATCGTCGACAACCGCCTGCGGCACGCCTTGGGCATCCATCAAAACGGCAACGACCTTGGGCGCTGGTGTCGGCTGCATCCACGCAACCCCAAAACCCACAGCAATGCCCGTAACCGAAGCGGCCAACACCCCGGCTAGCCAAGGCTTGGGCGCGGCGGGCTGGTTCGCGGGTTTTTCTGTCGGGACCCCGGCAAATTGCATCTTGGGTAATTGGTCTTTGTTGGCCAACTGTTCTGCAACTTGCACGCCAAAGCCATCCGGCAGGTCCACCGGAGCCGCAGACAGATCAAGCGGCAATAGACGGTCGCGCAGGTCACCGACACGCTGTGCCAACTCGATATCGCGGGCCATAATCTCTTCCACCAGCGCGGCTTCGGTAGGCGATAGAAGGCCCAGAACATATTCGTCTGAAAGGGCGATGATCTCTGCTGATAGATCGGTCATGACAAACACTCCTTCAGAGCCTGTAAACCCCTACGGATCAAAGACTTGATCGTACCAAGGGGCACATCCTGCCTCGTTGAGATTTCGGCGTGACTGTAGCCTGCGACATGAGCCAGCAGAATTGCATGGCGGCTTTGACTGTCTAACCCGCCAAGGCAATCACGAATGCGGCTCGGCCCGGCGAGGATTTCCCAGCCTTCCTCAGGCACGATCTGCTGGCGGCTTTCTTGCAATGTCGCAAGATCGGCCGGAGCCAGCGTGCTAAGCCGCTTGCCCCCCCGCAGAATATTCAAACAACGATTGCGCAATATCGCATAGATCCAGCCACGTGCAGAGCCGCTACTGGCGTTGAACTGTTTGGCCTTACGCCACACTTGCAGCATGGCATCCTGAAGCGCCTCTTCGGCCAGATCGCGGCGGGCCAGAATACGCTGCGCGACACCCAAAAGCTGTCTACCCTCGCTCTCAAGAATGGCATCGACACCAGCCTGATTACCCGCAGCACAATCGGCAAGCGCCCGCGAAAGCAGAGTGGACCGCGCGTCTGCGTCCGTATCTTTAGCCAAAATGGACTCCTCCCTGAATTCCCACACCGTAATGGGCAACCCCGTCGGAATGAAAGGGAAAGCCTGTCGTGGCAACGCGAATGCGACCGTTAAATTCTGCATAGATTTAACCTCTCTTACCCCTGAAGACACCCGGCGAAGCGATGCGGATGCAATTTTTCAAAAAACCTGCATCCAATTTTCGGGCTGGCGTGTCTTCGAGATATGGACGGCGATAACCGCCGTGCTTTTGAAGTCCAAACAAAGGGAATTTAACCATGCTTCGTATCGCAGCTTTCTCCACCACAGCTTTGACCCTGTCGCTTTCGGCCGCCGTCGCGGCACCGGCGGTTGGCCTTGTCGGTGAAAAGACATTGGTCATGTTCGACACAGAAACCCTGGCCGTTTCGGGCACGATGGATGTAACCGGCGTTGACAGCCTGCTTGGCCTTGACCTGCGCCCTTCCAACAACACATTGATCGGCGTCACACCTGACATGCAGATCGTGAGCATTGATCCCGCGTCTGGCGAAGCGACAGAAATGTCGATGATGGACACGCCGCTGCCAGTCGAAGACCAACCCGTCATCGTTGATTTCAACCCAATGGCCGACAAACTGCGCTTTATGACCGGTACGACCAACCACCGCGTTGACGTTGATTCCGGCGCCGTGACCGTCGATGGCAGCCTTGACTGGGAAACCGGTGACATGCACGTCGGCGAAACACCCGCGATTGCCGCCGCCGCTTACATCAACAGCTACGGCAAACCCGACAGCACCGCGATGTTCGACATCGACTCGACCATCGTTGCCGTGATCCAACAGGTTTCCCCCAACGACGGCACATTGGGCGCGATCGGCAAGCTGGGCATCGACGCCCCCGAAGCGGCCTACGCATTCGACATCCAAACCACTGCCGAGATGGAAAACATGGCATGGTTGGTCAACGGCAACACGCTTTACTCCGTTGATCTGGAGACAGGTGCCGCCACCGAAACAGGCATGATCGAAGGCGTCGACGGCATGATCCGCGACATCACCATCCTGCCAGCAATGTAATTTGCCACGATACCACAGTAGCGGGCCCAAACCGGGGCCCGCTATACGACAGAATTTCTGGATATCTGCGCGATACGTGTACAAGTTTCGCGTTTGGAAAGATCAGCCAGCGTTACAGCGCGTATGAAATATAGCGTAACGGCCCATACGATCGGTTCACGCCCCCAAGCCTTTTCCATCATTTTCAGATTTGGCCCGACGTGTGCAAAAATCAGAAAAGCCGCAGGTTAGTTCATCAATCAGATGGCGCCCCCGGCGGTGTTCGAGCCTGCAAGTTGTCCCACAAAATCATGAGGCTGCCATATGCGATCCACTTTTCAGCCACTTCAAATACCAAGCACATGAAGCTCAATTGATTTGAACGACTGTTGTTCCGTCCCAAAGGGGGACAGTGCTTTTTTAACATCCGCTAGGTAGTGTGGTTTCACGTCATCGCCATGCTTAGCCTCTGCGGAGCGATAGAGCAGGTCCAGAACCGCAATAGAGTCTGTTAGACCTGGCGCAGACAGGCCAAGGCGCTCCGAATTTAGTTCGTAGGCGACGGGCTTTTCCGCAGCTTCGCGCGCCGGCAACCGGATTTTGGGTCCATAAGGACGCGCGGGACAAGTCACTTACGAAACGGTACGATGCCGATCAAGTTGACCAACCTTAGGACACCCCATGACGATCACACATGAAGATGAACTTAATGGTCTTAAAGAAATTGGCCGGATCGTCGCGAACACGATGCAGCTGATGGCTAAGGCGATGAAGCCGGGCATGAAGACGCAAGAGCTTGATGATATCGGCCGCGCGCATCTGGAACTTGAAGGGGCGGTATCTGCGCCTAACCAAGTTTATGACTTCCCGGGAACGACCTGCATTAGTGTAAATGAAGAAATCGCACACGGCATCCCCGGCGAGCGCGTCATCCGCACCGGGGATCTGGTAAACATCGACGTGTCGGCGTCAAAGAATGGCTTTTTTGCTGACACCGGCGCGACTTTCCGTGTCGGGGCGGTCAAACCCTCTCTGGATCGCCTGTGCAGGGATGGAAAACGCGCGATGAAGATCGGAATTGATCAAGTTGGCAGTCACAAGCCAATTGCGGGCATTGGTAAAGCAATAGGTAAATTTGCGTCGCACCGCGGCTACACGCTTATCCAGAACCTTGCCAGTCACGGCGTCGGACGATCGCTCCACGAATACCCGACCGAAATCGCGACTTGGCCCACGCGGGGCGACAAACGCCGCATAAGCAGTGGGTTGGTGTTGACGGTCGAACCGTTCCTGTCCTTAGGCGGCCTTTGGGCAAGGGAGCGCGATGACGAATGGACACTTTATAGCGAACCCGCCGCGCCTGTCGTCCAATTCGAACACACGGTCGTTGCAACAGAACGTGGACCGATTGTTGTGACGTTGCCGGGCTGAATCGAATGCTTACTGAAGGGATCAACTAATATGATCGGACCTGGGCTCTCATTCCTCATAAGCCCAGTCGATCACGCGGGTGGCCCCGAGAGAAACAACAAGTTCGATGGGCCGCAGCACAGCGTTTGAGCGACACCGATGCAACCTTGCGCCGTCAAAGGACGCGGCAGAAAGCGCTGACACGTGTCGCGCTTGCACCAGATGAGCCACGCATAACCAGATACTCGCTCACAGTGGTTTTTGTGACATGAAGCGAATGATCGACTTTCTGCCGATGATACAGGCTGCCGTTTCCGCACCCTAGCGGGCATTGGCTCCCATGAAGGGTAAGCGATCGAACTGGCAAAAATCGGACGTTGTTCTTAACGTTCGGACCTCGCCACATCAAACAATTCCGCCGTCCGACACCAAAAAAGACAACGCAACGATTGCCTAATCCGATGTAGACTGACAGCCCTTAACTAAAGGGTAGGCTTGGCCCATGGTTACGCACGAGAATCATTTTCGGTTTCTGCTTCTGAACCGCCCCCGTCCCCGGGTGGCGAACGCCTAAGCGTTTCTTCGACCCCCGGGGCCTCTCAAATCATTTATTGAGACTTCGATCCTTTCCGGGGGACCATCATGCCTATTTCTTCACCACTGCACCTGCCTCTCGGCGGTGCATATCCAATCTCTTTGAGATGCCCACCACTTAGAGGAAGGTTCCAACTGACCCGTGCCGATCGGATCGGTATTGAACGGTTACTGAGCCTTGGCCTCACCGCAGCCTGCCCAAACCCAATTCTGATCGAAGGCTTTTTGCGGCACAAGTTGCGTCTGGCCCGGCCTGCGCCCGATCAGCCCCCAACGGACCTTGTGGTGGCTGGGCGACGCGTCACCTACATGACCAGCGGAACCAATGCCCGCAGCGGCAAACTGACCATGGTGTCAGATAGCGATAAAAGCTGCGTGCCGGTGACCTCATTCTTGGGGGCGACGCTGCTGGGCATGCGCAAGATGCAGAAGATGCCCCTGCTGTGTAGATTTCCACGCAGAAGTGAGCCGGGTGAGCAGATAATTTCCACTGAGATTTGAGCCATGTGACCTTTCCTCCAGCGCGATGCGCAACGGGGGACATTGGAGTGATACACATGGGACTTTTGAACATCATTCGACGTATGGCACTGCGCGAGAAACTATCGACCCGCGAGATCGCGCGTCGCACGGGGATGTCGCGCAACACCATCACCAAATATTTGAACGCGGGCACGATCGAGCCGCAGTTCACGACGCCGGAGCGGCAAAGTAAGCTCGATCCGTTCGTCGACAAGCTGACCGGGTGGCTGAAGGCGGAGGCCGGCAAGTCGCGCAAGCAGCGGCGCACGCTGAAGCAATTGCATGCCGATCTGATGGTTCTCGGATTTGACGGGTCCTACGGCCGGGTTGCGGCTTTTGCGCGTGAGTGGCGGGCCGATCGGCAACGGGATCAGCAGACGACGGGGCGCGGCACCTTTGTGCCGCTTTCGTTCCGCCCGGGCGAGGCGTTCCAGTTCGACTGGAGCGAGGATTTTGCCGTTCTGGGTGGTGAGCGCACGAAGCTGCAAGTCGCCCACATCAAGCTGTCGCACAGCCGTGCCTTTCTGGTCCGAGCCTATCTGCTACAAACGCATGAGATGCTGTTCGACGCTCATTGGCATGGGTTCCGGGTCTTCGGTGGCATCCCGGGGCGCGGGATTTACGACAATATGAAGACGGCAGTCGATCGCGTCGGTCGCGGAAAGGAGCGACAGGTCAACATGCGCTTTCTCGCAATGGCGAACCACTATGTATTTGGGCCAGCGTTCTGCAATCCGGCCGCAGGCTGGGAGAAGGGGCAGGTCGAGAAGAACGTGCAGGTTTCCCGACATCGACTGTGGCAACCCATGCCGGACTTCCCCGATCTTGCGGCTCTGAACGACTGGCTGGAACAGCAGTGTGTCGTATTATGGGGTAAGATCCCGCACGCAGCATTACCCGGGAGCGTTGCTGACGTTTAGGCCGCCGAACAAGCAGCTCTGATGCCATTACCACCCGCATTCGATGGCTTTGTCGAGCATAGCAAGCGGGTATCGCCGACCTGTCTGATCAGCTTTGAACGCAATCGCTACAGCGTTCCAGCGTCATTTGCGAACCGCCCGGTGAGCTTGCGGGTTTATCCTGAACGTCTGGTGATCGCCGCCGAAGGACAGATCCTGTGCGAACATACGCGGGTGATCCAGCGCAGCCACCAATTGCCACCACGCACGATTTACAACTGGCGGCATTACCTGGCCGTTCTCCAGCGCAAGCCCGGTGCCTTGCGGAACGGTGCCCCCTTTTCCGAATTCCCTCCAGCCCTCAAGCAGCTGCAAGATCTCATGTTGCGTCGCCCCGGCGGTGACCGGGAGATGGTCGACATCTTGGCGCTGGTTCTGCATCACGACGAACAGGCTGTGCTGGTCGCCGTGGAAATGGCCCTGGCTGAAGGTGTCGCGACCAAGACCCATGTGCTGAACCTTCTGCACCGTCTTATCGACGGAAAGACGGTCGGCGGGCCCGACATCGATACGCCGCAGGCGCTGATCCTTCAGCGCGAACCAGAAGCCAATGTCGAACGCTATGATGGTCTGCGGGCCCGGACCGCCGGAGGTCATCATGCGTCATGATCCCGCCAGCGGCGCCATCATCATCATGCTCCGCAGCCTGAAGATGCACGGCATGGCGCAAGCTGTCACCGACCTCATGGAACAAGGCGCACCAGCATTCGACGCTGCGGTGCCGATGCTTGCCCAGTTGTTGAAGGCTGAGGTCGCAGAACGGGAGGTGCGCTCCATTGCATATCACATGAAAGCCGCACGCTTCCCGGCTTATAAAGATCTGTCAGGCTTCGACTTTGCGGCCAGTGAGATCAACGAGGCCACTGTAAGGCAGCTGCATCGCTGCGAGTTCATGGATGGTGCCCAGAACGTTGTGCTGATCGGTGGCCCCGGCACCGGCAAAACGCATGTCGCGACAGCCCTTGGCGTGCAGGCTGTCGAACATCACCGCCGCAAGGTTCGCTTCTTCTCGACCATCGAGCTCGTCAACACGCTCGAGCAAGAGAAGGCAAAAGGCAAAGCTGGGCATCTTGCCGAAAGCCTCGTCCGCCTGGATCTCGTGATCCTGGACGAACTTGGCTACCTGCCGTTCAGTGCATCAGGCGGCGCGCTGCTCTTCCATCTGCTCAGCAAACTCTACGAGCGCACCAGCGTCGTCATCACCACGAACCTGAGCTTCAGCGAATGGGCTACCGTCTTCGGCGATCCTAAGATGACGACCGCACTCCTCGACCGCCTAACCCACCGTTGCCACATCTTGGAGACCGGAAACGATAGCTTCCGCTTCAAAGCCAGTGCAGCCGTAGCGGCGCAGAAAAAGAGGGAGGACAATCATGCATTGACCAGAGCCTGACACCCGAAACATAACTTAAAGGTGGCTCAAATCTCGATGGAAAACCCGGCTCACTTCTGCGTGGAAATCTACAATGCGACATATCTGAAAGCCTATCGCATCCCGTCCAGCCTGGGCGCAAAAAAGGGGGGCGTGGCCGCCTGATCGGTCGCACCAGGGGCGGCATGAAGGCGCTGCTCAGCAGCCTGCCGAACGTCGATTGGTTGCTCGGAGATCGCGGCTATAATGCAGATTGGCTCAGGGAAGCGTTGGAAGACAAAGGGATACGCCCCTGGCCCCCCGGACGAAAACAACGCAAGATCCCCGTCAAATATGACAAGCGCCGCTCCAAACGCCGCAACCGCATTGAGATCATGTTCGGCAGGCTAAAGGACTGGCGTCGTGTCGCAATCAGATATGATAGATGCCCGGCGGTATTCGGCTCAGCCATAGCTCTCGCCGCAATCGTCATGTTCTGGCGATGAAACGAGAACGAGTCCTGACCCTTCTGTATCTCAGTTTTGCTATGTTGCCCCCGTCAGCCGCCTTGGCCGAGGTCGCTGACGGGGCGGTGTATGGCGTCTGAGCCTTGTGGGTTTGACCACGTTTGCTAGCGAGCCAGCGCCGTCTCTCTTCATCATCTCGAACAGTTGAATGTGGCCAATCAGGACCACGGACCAGAAGGAAGAGAACATGGATAAGTTAACACACTCTGCGATCATCGGCACAGATGTCAGCCGCGATTGGCTGGATATTCACTGCCTGCCAGGCGGACAGCGACAGCGCCTGCCCAACACTGAGGAAGGCCACGCGCAGATTGCCGACCTGGCGGCTTCACTCAACGCGCTTGTGTGCTTTGAGGCGACTGGTGGGCAAGAATGGCGCTTGTGGTCTGCTCTGGATGCCGCAGCAATCGCGACACGGCAATTGCCACCCGCTCAGATCAAAGCCTTCGCCGCCAGCCGTGGCACACGCGCCAAGACGGACCGGATCGACGCGGAGCTTATCGCGCGGTTCATGGTCTTCAGACCTGATGCCGGGCGCAACCTGCCGCACGAAAAGATACGCGTTCTCAGAGCCTTGGTATCAAAACGCGGTCAGCTCGTGGAAACGCGGAAGCGACTTCTGGCGCAGGTCAAGGCGCATGGGAAGTTGGGGTCGTCTGACATATTTGCGAGTATGGATGATGAGTTGAAAACCCTTCTCGACCACCAAATAGCAGACCTTGAGGCTCAGATCGAACAGGCCATTGCGGCGGATGAAACGCTTGCCAAAACCGCCAACATCTTGCGCTCCGTTCCTGGCATTGGCCCTGTCGCCAGCACCATGTTGATCGCCGAGATGCCCGAACTCGGCCAAATCTCAGGCGAGCAGGCCGCAGCGCTCACGGGCCTTGCCCCCATTGCCCACGACAGCGGCGCGATGCGCGGCAAGCGTGCAATTGCCGGTGGTCGACGACTGCTTCGGCATGTCATGTTCCAAGCTGCCCTCGTTGCCAGCCATCACAACCCAGTCCTCAGAATCTTCGCCGATCGACTGCGCAACGCCGGAAAATCACACAAGGTTATCATCACAGCCGTTGCGCGAAAACTCGTCACAATCGTCAATGCGCTCGTGAAAGCAGATCAGAAATGGCGCACTCAGAGCGCTTGAGAAATACAGTTGCTAAAAGGGGAATCTTGAGACCGTCCGACAGGGCGGTCTTTTTTTGTGCGAATGATCGCAGTAGAAGGTTTCAGACTTAAGGCTTGTGCCTTGAAAATTCGGCATTTTACGTTTGCATAGAAAGGGCTCCTTTTGATTGCAAAATAGCCAATTAGGTGGCCGAAATTCAATTCCTTGTAAGCGATATCAATGGCTTATTTTTTCGAAATGGCCATTATTCGGTTGTCGTGATACGCCTAATTGGAGGGCTGACGGTGAAAGATACAGACGCGCGGCTGGGGATACTGATGCTTGATACGCGGTTCCCTCGAATTCTGGGGGATGTCGGCAATGCGGGCAGTTGGCCGTTTCCGGTGCGCTATGCGGTTGTGCCCGGCGCAACGCCCGAAGCGATTGTATGCGACGATATCGAACCCTTTGTGCAGGCGTTTATCGCGGCGGGGCGGGCGTTGGTTGCCGAAGGCTGCACCGGCATCGCCACCACCTGCGGGTTCTTGGCGCTGATCCGGCCTCGGCTGGCCGAAGCGCTTGGCGTGCCTGTTGCCGCCTCGGCGCTTGAGCAAGCGGGCCAGATCAGCGCCTGTCTTCCGCCAGAGCAGCGGGTGGGGATTTTGACGATCTCAGCGGGCTCATTGTCGTCCGCCCATCTGCGCGCCGCTGGTGTGCCTGATGGCAGCCCGGTGGTGGGGTTAGAGGGCAGCAGCTTTGCGCAGACCATCCTTGGCAATCTCCCCGAGCTTGATATCGCACAGGCGCGGGCCGAGATGGTGCAGGCGGCGCTGCGATTGGTAGACGCCCATGCAGATGTTGGTGCTATACTGTTGGAATGCACGAATATGGTGCCCTATGCGCCTGACATCGCGTTGGCGACTGGGCGGACCGTGCATTCAATCCACAGCTATCTCAACTGGTTTCACGCAGGCCTGCTGCCGCCCCGTTTCGCCTAGACCGGATCGCGCAGCCAGCCTTCGGCGAAGTGCATCTGACTGACCCCGGCAAGCGGCAGAAGGCGGTGCAGTTCCGCCTCAAACGCTTCTTGCCGTAGCTTGCCCCAGCGAACGCCACGCTCGGGCCAGAGCGCGTTGATGCGCAAGGTGTCCACATCGCGGTGCGCTTTCATATCGACGCGGCCCACCAACCTGTCGCCCTGAAGCAAAGGAAAGACATAGTAGCCGTATTTGCGCTGCGCCTCGGGCACGAAAACCTCGATCCGATAGTCGAAACCGAAAAGCCTTGCCGCGCGCTTGCGGTCCCGCAGGGCCGGGTCGAACGGGCTGAGCACGCGCAGCCGTTTGGGTGGACCACGGGTGAGGGCGGGGTCATCGGCCCAACCGGGGCGGATAAAGGCGGGCTTCAGGCTGCCATCAGCGGCCTCGATGTCGATCTCTTCTAGCCGTCCGGCAGCCAGCTCAGCCGCACACCATCCCCGCGCCTCGGCTGGCGAAATATGCGCCCAGAAGGCGGCCAATTCGCCCGCCGTGGCAAAGCCCAACCGCGCCAGTGCCTGATCGCAACACCAGTCAATGGTCTGCGCGGTATCGGGGGCATGGGCCGGATCATGTAGGGCGGCGGGCACCACTCGTTCCGTCAGATCATAGCGCTTGCGAAACCCCTCGCGCCCCGCCACTGCCAATTCACCGCTGCGCCAAAGATACTCCAGCGCGGTTTTCGACGGATGCCATTCCCACCAGCCCCCGCTGCTGCGCGGTTCGTCAAGTCCCACATCTGAAGAGGTCACTGGCCCCTCGGCGCGGGTCTGATCCATCACGCTTTTTAACTGCGCCTCGAAATCACCGCGCTGCCAGTTCTTCCAGCGTTCTAACAGCTTGGCCGCATCGCGCGTTCGGCGCAGATGCCACTGCGGGTAGAATTTCATCGGGATGACGGCGGCGTCATGGGTCCAATGCTCAAACAGCGCGCGGTCTTTTTCATAGAGCCGTTTCAATGCTGTCGGGCGATAGCGGGGGCGGCGGGCGAAAAGGATCAGGTCATGCGCCCGCGCTACGGTGTTGATGCTATCAAGCTGCACGAACCCCAAATCATGGATCACCTTCAACAGCGCCGCACCCTTGGCCGGCCCCTGTGGCGGCTCAGACAGCAGGTGTCGCGCCAAAAACAACCGCCGTGCGGCGGCATTGCCAAGCGTTGGGCGGGTCACCCCGGACGGCGGCGGCGCAGGGTATCGCCCAGCGATAGGGTCGGGGTAAGGGTGATCTGGGACTGCACCTCGGGGTCCGGGTCGGGGACCGTCTGGTTGAGGATGATCCGCGCGGCGGCTTGGCCTATCTCGTTCCGGCAAGCATCCATCGTTGCCAATTGACGCGGCAGGCCTTGCAGCAATTCGACGTTGTTAAATCCGGCGAGGCCAATTTGACCGGGAATGTCGATGCCCTGGTCGATCAGATGCAACAACCCGCCCGCGCCGATCATGTCGTTGGAATAATAAAGAAAATCTAGGTCGGGCGACCGTTCGAGCATTTCTTGCGTCATCTCGCGCCCCTTGGCCAAAGCCGAACCGCCAGAGTAAAAGGCGCGGTCTTCGATCTCGACCCCTGCCTTGGCCAGCCCTTCGGTGAAGCCTTCAAACCGTTTGCGGGCGCGGTGATCGAGCGGCATTTTCGTGCCCATAAAGCCGATCCGCTCATAGCCTTCGCGCAGGATCGCCTGCGCCATCTCGCGCCCCGCGCGGCGGTGCGAAATACCCACCATCGCGTCAATCGGTTTGCCATCGGTGTCCATAATCTCAACCACCGGAATGCCCGCATTGCGCAGCATGGCGCGCGTTGCCTCGGAATGCTCAAGCCCGGCGATGATCACCCCCGAAGGCCGCCACGACAACATCTCATACAGCACCCGTTCTTCCTTCTCGGGCAGGTAGTCGGTGACCCCTACGACCGGCTGAAGCGGTGTATCTTCAAGAACCTGATTGATGCCGTTCAGCACTTCGGGAAACACCATATTGCCCAGCGAAGGGATCACGACGGCAACGAGGTTCACCCGTTGGCTGGCCAACGATCCGGCGATCTGGTTTGGCACATAGCCAAGGGCCTTGGCAGCAGCAAGCACGCGGTCGCGGGTGGCGTCGGATACGTCACCACGCTTGCGCAGCACACGGCTGACCGTCATCTCGGAAACGCCGCATGCATCGGATACATCGCGCAGGGTCAACGGGCGTTTGGGGGGTGTGGTCAATTTAGTTTTCCTGTTTGCCTCTGCCATAGTTAGCGCGAAGCGAGACGCGCGATCAAGCACTGCCGCCGCAGTACTGCGAAGCAGGTCCAATCGGTTGCCATTCTGCCGATGACATCGCCCCGTGCTTGCGATAAACCGCCCCTGTCGGCCCCGTGGCTCAACTGGATAGAGCAGCCCCCTCCTAAGGGGCAGGTTGCAGGTTCGAATCCTGCCGGGGTCGCCAATAATATACTAACTAGTGCCAACGAAAGCCAATGTCTGCGCAAAAACAAGCAATAGTCTGCGCAAAACGAGGCCCAAGGTGCCGCAAAATCAAAATTTATATTTCAATTTCAGATAGTTGTGTCTTGCTTCGATCAGGGGGAGACTTCACCTGTACTGGTCACTTTTGCGCTGATTTGACAGCGAGATCGATTTCCTTTCACTGGGTGACACCAAGGTTCCGGAACCTTTCACCCCCCGTCTTTCAGGCCTGAACGGCCCGGGAGCACCGCCGCGGCCTTCACACCGCGCCATGAAAGGACTCCGCCATGACACTTGCGACGACCACGATCCCGTTCAGCACGATCAAATTCATCGACAACATCCCGCGCCTGTCGGATCTGACCGAGCGGCTCACACAGAAGCTGCGCGAGATCCGAATGGACTTGACCAATCGTGAACCGCAAAGGGTGGCCGACGGGACACCAGAGAGCATCTACGACCTGATCACCGACGCCGATACGGCGAGGATCAGGCGGCGGGCGATGCGGTATCTCGAGCGGCTGCATAGCTCCACCGGAGTACAGCATCTGCCAGAGCGCGACGCGGCCTTGCTGACGCCGTTGCGCGGCGGCCTGCCGGTTGCCCGGATCGAGACGGAACATGAGGCGGACGAAATCGCGGCCGCGCTTCACGCAGAAATGCCGTGGATGGCCCCGGCCACGGAAGTCGTCTGGCATGGCCTGAGAGCTTCGGCCCGCAAGGAATTGCCCGGACTACGGTTCGACCCGCTGGTGCTGGTCGGCTCTCCCGGCATCGGCAAGAGCTTCTGGGCGCGCCGCCTTGCGCATCATCTCGGGGTGCCGACTACTTCCATCGATGCTACGGGAGAGCCTGCTGCCTTCTCCCTGGTCGGCGCACAACGCGGCTGGAGCAGCGCTGCGCCAGGCAAGCTGATGCAGACCGCCCTGCGAGAGCGGCATGCCGGGCCCATCGTGATCATTGACGAGGTGGAGAAATCTGGGAATGTCCAATCGAAACAGGGATCGCGTCATACGCTAACCGATGCCTTGTTACCCCTCCTCGAACGGATGACAGCCGAAACCTGGGAATGCCCCTACTATCAAATCCGTGTCGACATGTCCTGGACGAACTGGGTGATGACCGCCAACAGCCAGTGGGGGTTACCCGCACCTCTGATAAGCCGCTGCGTCGTGCTCGATCTGCCGGATCTGACGCAAGCGCAGCTACAGTTCTTCGTCGAAGAGCAGGGCGCGAAGCGGGGCCTCCCCCGACTAGCCATCGACGCCACACTGGAAGCCATCGAGCGCAGGATGGCCGCTGCTGGCCGAACGCCCAGCCTGCGGACTGTCAGCCGCATGCTTGACCGCGTGGAATTGATGGCGCAGAGGCCGGTGCTCCAATGATGCTCATCGAGAACAAAGCGAGCCGTATCCGCCGCTCTTCGCACGAAGGTCGGCTAAGGGCCGTTTCTAATATAGGTGAGTTTCCGCTGTGCCCCTTGAGGTTATCGAGCTATAGCCATATCCATGACTGATACATTTCCTCCATGTCCTGAATGCTCCTCGACTTATGTCTATCAGGTCGATCATTTGTTGAACTGCCCAGAATGCGGCCACGAATGGGGCCCCGAGGACCAGGCCGATACAGCGTCAGACGTGCGTGACAGCGTTGGAAACATTCTTGTGGATGGCGACACGGTCACCGTTGTCAAGGATTTGAAGGTTAAAGGGTCTTCGTTGGTGGTTAAGGTCGGGACTAAGGTGCGCGGTATTCGGTTGGTCGACGGCGATCACGACATAGATTGTAAAGTTCCGGGGATCGGCCAGATGGGCCTGAAATCTCAATATGTGAAGAAAGTTTCTGGATAGCTTCGATCGCCCAAACAGGTCCATTTTGACCGTTCATAGATCAAAGTCATCAGCAAACGGCAGCGTCGTCAGTAATACATATCGACCTGCTCATTAGATCTATCCTGTCCAAGGGCAATCGCAACCGTTTGGTGGCGTATCTTTGCGTCAAAACGTGTTCGGGCGTTGCGCACGCGTAGCTCGATCGTGGCTTCGGAGATTCCAAGTTTATAAGTCACTTCGGCAGTGCGGAGTGCGGAGTCCTTCAGCAGAATATGCAAGGCAGTCGCGCTGTTTGGCGGACAGGGATGTCACAGACTGAGATCGGGGTGGCTTATGTCAGCGATGTCGAGGATGATCCTCCATGGGGGGAGTGTCATGAACTCTGTGTATCTGGTCTGGCCCATGCGGGTTTTAGATACAGTCACGCATTGAAGCGATCCTCGAACATTATGGCGAAATGATTGCGGGCCGCAAACCATTCTCGAACATTCCGGCCGCCTTTCTCAAAGTTGCGGATCGCCAAGTAGATCAGCTTCGTGGCTGCGTCTTCGGTCGGGAACGATCCTCGCGTCTTGATCGATTTTCGGATTACCCGATTCAAGCTTTCAATTGCGTTGGTGGTGTAGATGATTTTCCGGATGGCGGGATCAAAGGCAAAGAACGGTATTACCTCTTGCCAAGCCCTGCGCCAGGCGGGGGCGATAGAGGCATATTTCCCGGCCCATTTTTCTTCAAAGGCATCCAGCTCCGCAGCGGCTTGCTCGGCTGTAGGGGCACTGTAAATCCGCCGCAGATCAGCGGCCACCTCCTTGCGATCTTTCCAGGCACAGAAATTCAACGAGTGGCGCACGAGATGGACAATGCACGTTTGCACGACCGTGTCCGGAAAGGCTGCGGTAATGGCATCAGGGAAGCCCTTGAGGCCGTCCACGACCGCAATCAGGATGTCTTGAAGCCCACGGTTCTTCAGCTCTGTCATCACCGAGAGCCAGAATTTGGCGCCCTCGTTGTCAGCGATCCAAAGACCAAGAACCTCGCGCACGCCATCCCTGCTGACACCAAGGGCCACGTAGACGGCTTTGTTCTTGACCATGCGGCTATCGGCGTCGCGGATCTTGACCCGTAGAGCGTCAAAAATGACGATGGGATACATCCGGTCCAGCGCTCGGGATTGCCACTCCCGAACCTCATCCAACACCGCATCGGTCACGCGGCTGATCAAGTCTGGCGAAACTTGCAGGCCATAGACGTCCTCAAGATGAGCACGGATGTCGCGGACGGTTAGACCCGCAGCGTAAAGCCCGATAATCTTGTCATCCATCCCATCAATGCGGGTCTGTCCCTTCTTCACCAGTTCAGGCTCGAAGCGGCCGTCCCGGTCCCGCGGCACAGCGATAGGCAGTTCGCCGTCTTGCCCCTTCAATCTCTTAGCAGATGAGCCGTTGCGACGGTTGGCCTGATCAGGCGGGGCATCTTTTCCGTCTTCATAGCCCAGATGTGCAGTCAGCTCAGCCCCGAGCATCCGTTCCATCAGCTTGATCTTGAGCTCTTTCATTAGCCCGGCATCGCCAAGCAGATCTTCAGGCCGCTCGCAGCCCTTCAGCAGCTCGTCCAACAGTTCCTTGGAAATAGTCATAGTCTTTGCTCCTCTCAGGAAGCATGGACCAGATCCCAGTTACACAGAAGACAGGACACTCTCTCCATGGGGTAAAAACCGCGAATGAACTCTTCGTCCGCACCTCCCGGCAGCTCTCCAAATCTAATGGCTCGAAAGAGACCTATCCCGCCTTCGCAGCCCTCGGCTTCGTTGCCGAGATTGACGTTTCATCGCTGCGCAAAGCGATCGCGGTCAATAATAGGCCAGAACTTCCTGCCACAAGGAAAGCGACAGGAACGATGACGACGCCACCTGCATAAAAGGTGCCTGCGATCAAGGCGAACAGGGTGGCGACGAGGCTGGAGCCGGATGCGAGTAGGGACGATCCAATTCCGGCGACATCGCCAAGAGTGCGCATTGCCATAGCGTTCAGGTTTCCGAACAGTATCCCGATCGCAAAGAAAATCCCGAATCCAAGCACAATGAAGATCACGAGAGGTAGCACATCATCTGTGAGAAGGCAGGCCGCGAGCATGACTACGCTCGCGGCACTCATTCCAATAAAGCCAGAGCGTGCCATTGCACTGGCCCCGAAACGTTCGACAAGCATTCCATTCGTATAAGATGCCAGTCCTATACCGGCTGCGAGGATGGCGAAAAGAAGCGGGAAACCCCGGTCGATACCATAGGCGTCGAAGAACAGCTCGGCAGCTACACTCAGATAGAAAAGCTGAGCGCCGAAGACCAAGCCGGTCGCGAATATCAGTAAGACAACACGGCGGTTTGTTAAGATGCGGGCTGCGTTCGAGACCAGAGGCGTGAAACGGATGGGGATCCGCCTCTCCGGGGGAAGTGTCTCGGGATGCCGCAGAACCATCCAGATGCCGAGCGCAAGCGCCAGCACCAGATACATGACGAACACCCCCCGCCATCCAGCAAGAACGATAATACCTTGGCCAAGTGCAGGCCCGATCATGGGGACCAAAATGAAAAGTGTGAACATAAACGACATCACGCGGGCCATCGCGTCACCTTCGAACTGATCACGTATCATCGCCCGCGTCGCGATCTTGGGGCCGGAAACGCCAATACCTTGAAGGATCCGGCCAAAGATAAGGACTTCCATTGAGGCAGCCGTCATCGCGACGACCGTGCCTGCAATATAGACGGTCAAGCCGGCGATAAGTGCGGCCTTGCGTCCGAAGGCATCGGAGGCCGGACCGATCAATAGTTCACCGAACACCATGCCGAAAATGAACAGCGAGACCACGTGTTGCGTGCGAAGCGGTGGCTGTGCCTGAAGAGTTTCCTCAATGGAAAGAAGCCCGGGAAGTATCGCATCAATACTGATGGCGGTGAGGGAGGTCAGGAGCGCATAGAGGATCAGTCGTGACCGCCCTTCCACGGTCATGGTCTCACGGTGGGGCAAGGTGACCTCCTGATATCCTAACAAGGCATTCTTCAAATTGGAAAACGATTTGGGAGTCCACCCTTAGCCGATGCAGAGATACCATCTGCGAATGCCTGCTCCGTCCGCTTTGCCGCCTGTCGTTCTTAGAAAAATGCTGTGCAATGCAATAACGACCGCTTCGACGGGCTGCAACGCAGCATTGGAACATCGACTGAATGACCGGTCTGGGCCGAAAGCCGCCATCCGCCCACTAAGCGAGATGCTGCCGTCGCAGCCAGCACAGCCGACATTCGCCGCGACCGCGAAATTTGAACAAGCTCGAACCTAAAGTCTGCGGACGAAGTGAGCTTTCGCTGCGGATGCGCAAGGCTGCTTACCAAAGGCCAACTTCTAAGTCAGATTACCAGGGGCATCTGCGATCAAGCGATGAAGCAGGCCGGACAGCTGCTCCAAATCTCCCTCGGTCCAACGGTCACGAAAAACATAGCCTGCCTGTTTTGTGAATGTGACACGCGCCTCGTGAACTTTCTCCAACCCAGATTCGGTCAGGACTACAAATGCCAACCTTGCGTCCCTTTCGTCCGTTTGTCGCGCTACCACCCCGATCTTCTCCAAGGGCGCTGCCATACGCGTTACCGTCGACGCGCTCACGTGCATCCGCTTTGCAAGTTCGACACGGGACAGGCGATGTAGCGGCGCTTGTTCCAAGTGCATGAGGAGAAAAACCTCGTTCACCGAGAGACCGTGGACTGAAGCGAAATCGCCCGAAAGTCGTGCTTTGATCTGATCCGCTGATTGCAGAAGGCGAAGAGTGTTTGTGAGGCATAAATCATTCATGTCGCCAATGTATACATATTGCTTGCGGACGCAAGCACATTGCAATACTGGTGCGCGAATTATCCTGATCAACAATTGGTGACGTCATGGACCTTGAAATTGTTTTCTCTATTGCTGGCTTACTTGCGATGGCAGGCTGGCTTGTTTTGCTCGCATCGCCACTCATTCCACATTGGTCTGACCTGATTGCTGGTCATGTCATTCCGACCTTGCTCTCATTGGGCTATGTCACTCTCGTCCTCTTTTTTCCATCAAATGACGGCGGCGGATTTGGCAGTCTCGCCGAAGTTATCGACCTGTTCGCGAACCCAAATGCGATGATGGCAGGGTGGGTGCATTATCTGGCGTTTGACTTATTGATCGGAGCCTGGATGTGCAGAACGTCAAGGCGCGATGGTCTGAGCTTCTGGCTTGTCGCGCCCTGCCTTCCATTCACGTTCCTTTTTGGTCCAGCAGGTTTCCTTGCCTTTTCAATCGTTCGCATCTTTGCGCCGAAAAAAGCGACCTAAACTGGTTCAAACCAAAGAAAGATTTTTTCTATGCATGACGATGACACACAACACATTCACCTGATTTGCGGCTCAACGGGCGCGGGCAAAACGACATATGCCCGCGCGTTGGCCAACAGCAGCGGAGGTGTCGTATTTTCGATCGATGAATGGATGGTATCCTTGTTTGGGGAGGACGCACCGGACGCCTTGGACCCCGCATGGATTTTTCCACGCGTCCATCGTTGCGAGGCGCAAATGTGGGCAATGGCATTGCAGCTTGGCAAGTTGGGTGTTCCGTCGATCCTGGACTTTGGATTTCAGCGGCAAGAACACCGTCAGACGTATGGCAGACTCGCGAAACAAGCCCAGTTTACGGCAAAGCTGCACGTCCTAAATGTCGATGCTTCAGAGCGCTGGAAACGTATTGAGGCGCGCAATACCAACCAAGGTGAGAGCTTTCATATGGAAATCACACGCGGCATGTTTGACTATATCGAAACGACTTGGGAACTGCCCAGCGATGATGAGGTGGCCTCAATGTCGCTGGCAGATTTGGAATAGCGTCTAACAATTACTTCATAGAGCGGTCGTTCGTACAGCATGCAACGTCATGCACTTTGGGCTCGAAGTCGTCGTTAGCTGCAGTGAGCGCGGAGGTCTGCTGGGCGCCCAAAGAAGTCATTGCTCATTTAAGCGCAATCGCCCGCCTTTGCCCAGCGCGACTAGAGGAGCCCGGTGAGAACCGCCAGGCTCACCGCCAAAGTTGTAGTGACCGATTTGAGAATTGTCGCCGCGCTTGTGGCATAGACAACGTAGTCCGCTAAGTCTGGCCAACTTAGAATGATCGCCACAATTCCGATATTCTTGATATAGTCGAACAGCCCGCTGCCGACCGCAAGGAAAACACTGAGATGCATGAACCTTCTGTTTGGCATGCGGCTCCCAAACCAGAGAATTGTGTTGCTTAGTGTCATCGCGAGCAAGACCGGATAAAGCATATCCAAAGGTATCTGATGTGAGAGATAGTATTCACGCCCAGCAATGCCCAGAGCATCAAGAAACGTGGCTGCATCTGAAGGACTGTAGCCGAACGGACGCATGTCGAATGGCCGCTGTCCGGAAACGACTTCGAGGTGAGCGAGTGTGACGCTGACCATTACAAGATAAACAGTGGCGGCCAGTATCGCCGCAACAATTGCGATTTTTCCGACGCGCATTGAAAGGTATCTGTTCTTCATTCTGTGGCCTCCTTGTTCTGAGCCACACATGCAATCAGACGAAGCCACCCGCATTATCATTTGATAAGGCTTGCCAAGATGGATCTGAAAACCTTTCTTACCCAGTCACCTGATCTGTCAGAGGAGGCCTGCGAGGAATTTGTGACCCATTGGAAGCAGAGGCGCTTCGACAAGGGCGCGCACGTTTGCCGCCAAGGAGAACCCGAAACAGGAGAGTATGTAGTCCTGGCAGGGTGTTTGATGAGCAGTATTTGTGATGAAGAGGGCAAAGAGGTGTGTGTTGGGTTCTACGTTGGTCCCTGTGTCGTTACGCCAAACATCGCGCGAACGCGGGATGGTGTGTCGCTCGTTTCCATTACGGCAACGAACGATGCCTTAATGGTCAGAATCGACAGTCATTTGCTCATAGATCAGATGGTCGCATCTCAGCCCATCCGCGATTGGGCAAATACGATCCTACGAAATGCTCTGAGTGAGAAAGCACAGCGGGAGTGGTGCCTTGCAGCTCTTGGCGGGGCTGAACGGCTCGACTGGTTTCGCCGAGCTTTCTCGGGCTATGAGGCCATATTCACACACACATCCATCGCATCCTATTTAGGGATGACACCGGTTACGCTGAGCCGCCTGCGGGCTCGCGAAAAGGCAACCGCCAAGTCGAAACCGGCGGGTTGATGCGTTCGGACAAATTGTGGCTTTCGGACTACGCACAACACTCCACCTCAAGGGCCTAAAGCCGCCAAGCGGCAGTGCGACAGGCGCGGCATACCGCAATCGCACCGCAGTAGGGAAATTTGGTATGTTCGTCCGTCAGCATGATGCTGAAGAGGACCGCATTGCGCCGTTACATTGCAGCGCGAGCCGGGTCGGTCTCAGTTCCGCAGGAACTCGCAAGTCCGCATGACAGCATCTTGGTCTTCAATGATATCCAGATGACCGGTTTCAGGAAGGATTTCATAGGCACCGTTCTCGGTTACCGGCGACATTACCGGCTCGAACAATGTAGCGTCAAAGGCTTCATCATCGGCACCCGCCAACAAGAGAAAGCGGGGCAACTCGGCGATATCAGCAAGGTAGTCATCGCGGGGGGCAAATGAGGCGTTCAAACGATAGCTATAGCCGGTCGTCGCCGTCGCACCTTGCGGACCGTCCAATACCTTTCGTGGAAACCGAAACTGAATAACCGTCAGTCCGTTCAACATCCTGAGACCAACCTTGTTCAACATTGTCAGACCGATCATCCGGCGCACAAGAACATGGCTCCATCCCCCGGCGTCGACGCGCATGGTCGGGGCGTCGTATTTCAGGAAAGGGGCCAGCAGCACCGCCTTGCTGATCATGCTTCCATGATCCCCACCGGCAAACCGAACGACAAGCCCACCTCCGCTGGAATGGCCAATCATGTATACCGGCTGCTCGGGCCGCCTATAGGCCGCGATTAGATCCGCCAGATCGTCTTCGAACGCCCCGATGTAGCCGACATCACCTCGTATCGCGGGCGCTACGCCGTGCCCCCGCAGATCAGGCAAAAGAACCTCGGAGCCACAATGCCGCGACAGATAATCCGCGACCGGGATGTAAGCCGCACCATGCCAGCCCGATCCATGCAAAATGACGGCCAAGGGCGCGGTAGGAGCAGCAGTTGGAAAATGCCGCAAAGGCAAGTCTGCTCCATCCCGAGCACGATAGGCTATCAATTCGCCTGTCGTGTTCAGCTGATCACCTTGGTCAGTGAGAGACGTGAATTCCAGCGTTTCGCCGGGGGCAATCGGGGTGGGCCACTGCGATAGAATAAGACCCACCGCGATCATCAGATAGGCTGAGACCGATAGAGTGGCGAAGACCACAAGCTTCTTTAGCATTCTATGCACGTCGGGCCCCATGGATTGCCACCCCGCCACTATAAACGCGATTGCTTAGTCGCGGATAAAGCAGAACAGGTTTTCAAGAAAATAGCCGCCAGACCGATTTGGCCTGCTCGAGCCAGTTCAGTCGGACAGGCACAGCTTGTTGCCGTGGAGGTCTCTAACATAGGCAGAGAACTTCGGGCCACGCTGACCGGGAGCGCCTTCGCATGTGCCGCCCAGTTCGAGCGCACGGCGGTGCATCCTTTCGACATCTTCCTTGCCGCCCACGCAGAAGCCGACCATCGAGCCATTGCCGATGGTCGCCGGCCTTTCGTCGAAAGGGCGCGCGACGGCGAAGGCAAAACCCTCGCCGAGCCAATAGGTCATGCGGTCCGAAGGTGCCATGCTGTGGAGACCTTCGCCTTCAAAAAGAGCATCGTAGAAAGCTTTGGATGCGGGCATGTCGTTCGTTCCGACGACAAAGTAGTTCATTTTCATAATAGGAGTTCCGGTAAGATTTGGGGGCTAAATTGTTGTTCCCGTCTATCACACCACGACGACGTTGCCACGTTTGTGCCCGGTCTCGACGTAGGCATGGGCCTCTTTCAGATCGGCGAGTGGATATATTCGATCCATGACCGGCGCGAGGCGGCCTTGATCGATGAGGATTATAATCTCGGCCAGCAATGCACGCAAACGCTGCGGCTTTTCCAGACCCACGGCTGCGAACATCGCGCGTTTCTGGCCGATGAGACTGGACAACAGGACCGCGGGTAAGCGCCTCAGCGTCAGCACCGGGCAAAGGTAACGTCCCGCCTCGGCCAGCGCAGGTTTGGCGGCAGAGAAGGACGTGACGCCTACCGTGTCGAAAATCACATCGTATCCGGCCCCGCGAAGCAATGCCTCTTTGGTGGCGTAGTCTATCACGCAGGTGGCCCCGAGGGATGCCACGAGATCGGCGTTGCGGGCGCTACTGGTGGCCGTCACCTCTGCGCCCATGTCGGCGCCGATCTGCACCGCGGCGCTGCCGAGGCTTCCAGCCCCGCCGAGGATCAGCACACGGTCGCCGCTTCGGACGCGACCGAGGTTGCACAGGTAGTGCCATGACGTCAGCACGCCGTCGCACAGAACGGCCGCATCCTCATGCGAAAGGCTGTCGGGCTTGAGCATCAGAACCCCGTCCTCGTCGAGGCAGATATGGCTGGCATTTGCTCCGAAGCGCATCCCGGCCTCGCCGAAGACCATATCACCCGGTGCAAAGCGGCTGACCTTATCGCCGATCGCGATTACCTCGCCTGACAGGCCAGTGCCGGACAGACCGTTCCGCGGACGCCGCAGGCCAAGGAAAGGACGGGCAAACAGTGGCTCACCCCTGCGCATCATGCCGTCGGCGCGTGTGACGGCAGAAGCGCCGATGCGGATCAGCACCTCTGACGGGCCAGGTTCGGCCAGTGGAAGCGTGACGGGGGTGAGGACGTCGGGGCGGCCATAGCGAGGAATGTGCCAAGCAGAGCGGGTCGCGGTCATGGGGTTCTCCTTGCTCCTTAGGTTTCCATTGGATTAAAGGTTTCAATTCGTTCCGCGCAGGGCCTATGATGCCCCACTGTGGTTCAAAAACGATCCGGATGACGCATGGCCTGGAAATCCCTTCCCGCCTTCCTTTCCGTTGCGCGACACGGCTCGCTCAGGTCCGCGGCCGAGCAACTGGGCGGGACACATGCAACCCTGCGCCGCCAAGTCGAGGCGCTTGAGGCACAGCTCGGCACGCAGCTCTTCCGGCGCGGCGCGGAGGGCTTGTCCTTGACCGCTGCCGGGCGGCTGCTGCTGCCGCAGGCGCTCGAAGCTGAGGCGGCATTGCTCAAGGGGTTCAATGCGGTGCAGGGGCTCGACCGCGAGGCCGCTGGGCGCATCCGGCTCTCGGCCGACCCTATGACAGCTCATTACCTGCTGGCGCCGGTGCTGGCCGAATTTGCCGCGCTCTATCCTGAGATCGAGATCGAGCTGCGGCTTGCCTATACGCCCGACTCGATCGCTCGGAATGAGACTGACGTCTCGATCCGCCACGCCGCCGCGATCGAGGACGACGCAGTGGGGCGCAAGCTCTTTCCACTTTCGATCGGCGTGGTGGCATCGCGGGACTACATCGACCGGGCGCTACCTGCGGCAGACCGCAATGGGCGCGGTCTGAGCTGGATCGGCTATGGGGACGTGCCCGAGCTTGCCACCATGATCGCAGAATCCGCCTTTCCGGAGGCGAGCGTCCGCCACTCTGTGCCCGACCCGGAAATGCATTTGCACTTGGTCCGCGCGGGCGCGGGGATGACCTTCCTTGCGACCTGGGTCACGGCGGTCTTCCCCGAGCTCCAACGCGTCCCCGGCACCGGGCTCGACCAGCGGCGTTCGACCTGGGTTCTCCTGCACAGCGATCTGCGCCGGGTGCGCCGGGTCCGGCTCTTCGTCGACTACCTTTGCAGCGCTCTCCAGGAACGGCGCGCGGCATTTCTGGGTTCTTAATTTGATCGACTTCCCGTTGAGGTCGGGACGCATGGTCAGACCGCTATCGAGACGAAACAGACCTTGATCCGGATTGTCCGACGCCGCTCACCTACAGTTGGAATAAACCTAAGGCATTCACCACCTCGCGCTTTGTCGTCTCGGTTCGCTCACGAGCCCGTTCCGTGCCCTCTTTGATTACCTCAAGAACGTATCCCCGGTCCTGGGAGAATTGCGCCCTGCGTTCACGAATTGGGGCAATGAGGTCTTGGATAATACCTTCCAAACGCGCCTTGATCTTGCGATCGCCAAGCCCGCCGCGTTGATACTGCGATTTGAGATTGGCAAGCTCGCCCTGGTCTTGGTCGAAGGCGTCGAGATAGGTGAAGACGACATTGCCTTCGATGCAGCCCGGGTCTTCGACACGCAGGTGGTTCGGATCGGTGTACATCGCTCTGACAGCTCTTCTAATTTCCTCCGACGATGCCGACAGCGCAATGGCGTTACCACCGGATTTCGACATTTTGGCCTTGCCATCGATACCCGGCAACCGACCTGATTTCGGGATGATCGCCCGAGCCTCGGGCAGCACGGGGCGACCTGCGACTGCATTGATCCGCCGCACGATTTCGTTCGTTTGTTCGATGAGCGGGGCCTGGTCCTCGCCGACCGGAACGACAGTTGCCTTGAAAGCCGTGATATCCGCAGCCTGTGCCGCTGGATAACAGAGAAACCCTGCGGGAATATCGCGCCCGAACCCACGCGCGCGAATTTCATCCTTGATAGTCGGGTTGCGTTCGAGCCGCGCGACCGTGACAAAATTCAGGTAGAGCATCGACAGTTCGGCCAGCGCTGGAAGTTGCGATTGCAGGCAGATCGCTGTGCGACCAGGGTCAATGCCCACGGCCAAGTAGTCAAGCGCGACCTCGATCACGCTACGACGCACTTTCTCTGGATCATGCGCGTTGTCTGTCAGGGCCTGGGTGTCCGCCAGCAGAAGGAATTGTTCATGGCTGTCCTGATAGCGCAGCCGGTTTGAAAGTGAGCCTGCATAGTGCCCGATGTGAAGCGGTCCAGTCGTGCGATCGCCTGTCAGTATGGTTGGCCTGTTCATTTACTTCTTCTCATAAAACGAGAGGCAGCGCATCGGGAAGCTTGGAAAACAAAAGGCCGCCCCTGCGGCGGCCTCGGAATACGTTTGGTCATCCGGCCACCCTGTCAGGAGGCCAGCCACCAAAACATTGCGATGGTCGTAGAGTTTTCCATAAAACACTAATTAACGTCGACATGATCGTGCGTCAATCGAATGGTGGAAAGGGTTTGATTCAGCCTTTCGCTGCAGGAGGAATGAAAGTCCGCTCAGTCCTGTGGATCGGCGTTACTGCGGCGCGCAGCGAAGGTCCGGTTTCCGCCCTTTCTGTAGGCCACCGTTCCCGACCAAAACCGGTTCTTACCCAAGACCATTATTCCGACGATGAAGCTTCCTCAAAGCGGACTTTCGCGGCACTTTTCAGAATTATCCAACAGGTAGAAGCAGGGAATGCGGGACGAAGCTGCCGGCTCGCAGCTTGCCGTGCTAATATTCTTTTGTCCCCGGGGCTTGTTGAAGGCGCAAAAAATCTCAATTCTACTCGGGCGGTTCGCCATCTACACAAGCAATATGAGACATAGGCGTATTTTTACGCCATGCGCTTTGAGTTCTTCCTGTTGCAGACTAAATGCGACCGCATCGCCGAGCTGAGGTAGCAAGCTTACGATATATCTCGGCTTGCTGCTTCCGAAGATTCATCAAAATTGCTTATAGCAGGCTTTAGCTTGACCCACAGACACAAGCACCCCGCCAGCCCGCTGATAGGGTGCTTGTGTTTTTTGTTCATCCGGCACGAAGACCCGGCATTCCGACTGACCAATTCGCGGCCAACGAAAGCGCCTTTTCCGCTTCGGCATCGTTTAGCTTCTGTCGAAACTCATGCCATGTCGCGCCGTCGGTAAATTCACCAAAATCGTGAGCTAATTGCTCATAGGCCAGCGCAAGGACGGAATCCAGCGGCACACCACGCCCCTCGTCATATAGCGTCGCCATCCAGCGCATGGCGCGCGGCTCGCCACATTCCGCAGCTTTGAAAAGCCATAGTGCGGCATCAATATCGCTTTGCTCGATCCCCTCCCAATTCAGATACATAAGGCCAATATTTAGATAGGCTACAGGTTCCCCGCCGTTTGCCGCGCGTTGATACCAAGCAAGCGCTTCATCCATATCTTTGGCAACGCCCCATCCCATTTGATATTGTTTGCCCATGTTGATCTCGGCGGCGGGCACACCCATTACGGCGGCTCTGTGGTACCATTCTGTTGCCCTTTGGTGATCCTGTGAGACACCGATCCCTTCATTGTACAAGTTACCCAGATTGATCTGGGCAGCAGGGTGATCTTGATTGGCAGCGGCAAGGTAATACGTCCTTGCTTTGGCATGATTAACGGGTATGCCCATGCCTTCATCATATATAAGGCCCAAGGTGTATTGCGCATCCGCCAGACTTTGGTCCGCAGCAATTTGCAAAAGACCAACGGCACGGTCGGGGTTTGGGTCAGAACCTTGCAAAACCAATACTGCTGCACGGTAAGCTGCCAGCGCGTAGGTCCTATCCGCCTTCAGACACTTTTCGTACCAGCTAAGCGCTTGGCCGGGGTCATGTGCCAGTTCCCCTCCTACATCGTGCATATTGCCCAAGTTGAACATTGCTTTGACGGACCCTTGTTCCGCCCCGCGAACAAAGTAGGACATCGCCACATCAAGATCAGCGTCGACGGCCAGCCCATTCCGGTAGCACACACCGACAGAGTTAAGCCCGCCCGCATGGTTCTGATCAGCGGCCTTCCGCACCCATTCGAGAGAGGTTACAAAATTCTGCGACACGCCCAACCCGTCAAAGTACAGGCGGCCCAACTCACATTGAGCTTCAGCATTTCCCTCGTTGGCTAAAGCACCGAAAATTTCATGCGCTCGATCATACTGACCTTCCTCCCGCGCTTTCATTCCACTTTCTATGTCGAATGATCCCGTGCCAAACGATTGGAATGGTTTCAATATACGGTCGAGAAGTGAGCCTTTGTTGCGAGTTTGCATTTTAAAGTATCCTCTATTGCCATGCCCCACGGCCTCAAGAACGCACGCCTTTATGGCGAGGTATCGACCTGATCTTGACCTAACGCTGCCGGCAGAGGATCACTACATACCTTGCCGGTTTTTTAAGAACAGGCTAAATTTGCAGCGAAGAATTGCTGAACCACTGGCCCGCCACGCATTTATCAATCGCCAAGGGTGGATGGCTTTCTCTCCACTCAATCCAAGGATGCGCTTTCGCTCATAGCGAATGACGGCTCTTCGCCATTCCTGAAACCTGCCGCTTCGGCCAAAACCTGATTTTCAGCATGCAATCCAAATGCTGCATTGCGGCCCCTTATAGAAGGCATTGGTTTCACCCTGGAAAACCAATAATTTTGCGTGGATCGCGGTGGCAAAATCTGGGTCAGGGCCATCAACGTGCCGCCTATCTTAACAAGGGCCGTAATTATGAGACTTGTAAAAAAGGCCATCAGCGGTGACCTTTCCATTGCTGAACCGGGCGATCCGCTTGCCTACCGCAAGGCTTGGCGTGAACATCGCCAGCACACGCCACTGAATATCCCAAGCTGCGTGGTCATCTGCGAAACGGTAAAACTCGACGCAAGACGCATAGAGCCCTGTCAGAAACGTTCCCAAACAGATGACTATGAACGCCCAAGTCATATCCCACCAGCGGCTATCAATCCTGACAACACGCCAACCAATCCCTTAGCGAGGTTACAGTCGATCACTGGCAACCTATAGATTGGCAAGGATCAGCACCGTAAGATTGCGCGCCCGAAATCCGGCGGTTTCGTCAACGTTTATCATCTATGTCACCATATTTCACCCGTACGCCCATCATGCCCTTTGGATTGGCGCAGCGTGCTCTTATTGGCCTAAAGGGGCCCCAAAACCATTCGTGCGGTGATCAGATCTGCATGGTTTCGTGCAACGCCAGCGTTCTGGCCACATGTTCTGCCGCCTCTAACGCGCCCTCAAGAAAGCCTCCGAATTCCGGGGCTGTCTCGGTCGAGGCAAATATCACCCCGCGTGCGGAAAGAGCACGCAGGTTGGTCGGCAAACCATAGCGGGGGTGGCTTCGGACCGGGTGACGATCCTGTGGCCGCGCGATGTCCGGAATGGTCGCCCAGTCCTGCAATACAAGGTGCATCGGGTCGGCCATTTCCGGACCGAACATCGCCGTCAGCTGCATCACCGCAAGGCGCATCATCTCATCTTTGTGCTGGGCACGTGCATCCGCGGGGACCCCGACGAAACCGAATAGCGCATAGGGACCGCCCTGCCTTGGTGAAGCATCATGGATTTCGACCATCGGCCCTTGCTGGCTCATGGCGTCGCCGGACAGCCCGGCTTTTCGCCAGTAAGGCTCGTCGTAGACCGCAACGATCTTGGCCTGACCGGCCATCCAGGTCGGTACGTTTTGTAGGGCCTGCATTCGGGCCGCATCCAGGGCAGGTTCAAAAGTAACGGTATCGGCGATGACCCGAGGCGGCATGGCCATCACGATCCTGTTGGCCTTGATGGTCTGTGCTCTGCCGTTTTGATCAACCTGGGCCGTGACGTTGTCGGCCGAATGATCGACCGACGTCAGCCGCGTGTTGGTAATAATCATTCCCGGGTCCAGCGCCTTGGTCAAGGCATCGACCAAACGGCCGATCCCTCCCGCCAAGCGGTAGGACCCCTCCATAGAGGCATAGCCGCGTCCGCGCTGCACGGTCCCGTTTTGCTCTTGATAGACCAAGTCACCTGTTGAGAACTGCTCAAACACAGGGATCTGAAATCGTTCAGCAAGGGCCGCGATGCGCAACTGGCCCGGCCAGAACCACGCAGGCCCAAGGTCGAACGCGCCGCCCGAAAACTCTTTGGTCAGGATACGCCCGCCAAGGCGGTCCTGTGCTTCAATCAGTAAGAAATCGCGGCCTTGGCGAGCCAGATGGTCGGCAAGCGCAAGACCCGACAGGCCACCGCCCACGATCAGAGTATCGGTCTGCATCAGAACCCCTCTCCCATCGGTCTGAGGTCCAGCTCATGGGTCCAGGTGGACCGAGGTTGATCCGCCAGCGCCAGATAGGTGCGGGCAATATCGGCTGGTTTTATCATCCTTGCAGGGTCCATTTTGTGCAGCGCGCGGCTGACATTCGTGTCAACAATCCCGTCAAGAACCACATGAACGACGTGGATACCCTGCGGCCCATATTCACGCGCCAGCGATTGGGTCAACGCCCGCAACCCTGCCTTGGCCGAGGCAAAGGCAGCAAAATTCCTGCCACCCCGCAGACTCGCTGTTGCGCCAGAGACGATGAAGGTGCCACCGCCATCTTCTACCATCGCAGGCAACACGCTTCGGGCCAGATTAACCGCCGAAAGCACCATCGCACGCCATGTTGCCTCAAAGTCTGCATTTGTGGTGTCCTCGAAGCCCCCGATCACCAACTTCGCCGCGTTGTGAACCACCAGTTTTGGTGCCCCAAGGGTTTGGATCAGGTCAGACACGGTTTGAGCCGTTTGAGCAGGGTCGGATAGGTCTACGGCATGTGTAGTGCCCGCCGCCGCATCGGGGATCGAGCGGTTGAGACCGACGGATGTATAGCCGTTCTGTGAAAAGACGCGCATTAAGGTTTGCCCAAGCCCGGCACCCGCCCCGCCAATGATTGCAAGTGGATCTGACATCTCAACCTCCGACATTGAGGGCTGTTGGCGTTTCCGCAAGATGGCCGGATTTGATCCAAAGCCGCGCGCCCTTGGGCCCGGAAACGACGTTCAGCGGCGTGTGGGGCGGTAGGCGCAGCCAAGAATTGATCGCGAAGACCTCATCGCCTTCGATAAATCTGCCTTCGATCACAAGGGCTTCGAACCCGTTGTGGCCGGTCTGCGCAACCGTCACATCGGCCGCCCAAAGCTCGATCCGCACCCGTTCCCGCGCATCCTCGAACAGCGGGATTTCTGAAACACCCGCACGCACTGGCTTCGGGGTCTGGGTGGTGGTGTCTATGGTGATCTGCTGACGGTCATTCATGTCAAACTGCCACAGCTTGACGAAGATCGTCGCCCCCGCAGCCGAGCTTGGGGTATGCGAAGACGTCGGCGGGTTGCGCACGTAGGTGCCAACCGGGAAGTCACCGTGTTCATCCTGAAAGACGCCCTCAAGCACCAGAAACTCTTCGCCGCCCGTATGGGTGTGCGCCGAAAACGCGCTGCCCGACGCATAGCGGACGATGGTCGTCGCCCGCGCGACTTCGTCCCCGATCCGGTCCAGCATCCGCCGGTCCACGCCCTTCATCGGGGATGCAACCCACGGCTCCCTGTCCGAATGTACAAACGCACGTTCATCAAAATTTGCGTTCAGGTCCATGGTGCATCCTTCCGGTTCAGCGCGAAGAGGCGCTACATAACTACCTATCAGTTGGTAGGCTTCCAGTTAGATATTGCCCTCCCCACTGTCAACACCTATCTACCACATGATAGACAGGAGTCTCACATGCCACCGACAATGAAAGACAAGATCCTTGATGCCGCTGAAAAGCGTGTCCGCGGTGCGGGTTTCTCAGCGATGAGCTTTCGCGATCTGGCAAGCGATGTCGGCATCAAAAGCGCAAGCGTTCACTATCACTTTCCGACCAAACCCGATCTGGGCGAAGCATTGGTTGATCGCTACACCAGCCAGTTCAAAGAGGAACTTGAACAGATCGGCACGACAAGCTTGCAAACGGCGTTGGACAACTACGTTGCGCTCTACTCTCAAGCGCTTGTTTTGGACGAAACCATCTGTCTTTGCGCAATCATGGGCGCAGAAGCGATCGGGCTGCCCAAGAATGTAAACCAGAAAACAAAAGCATTTTTCAAAATGAACAGGATATGGCTGCTTGACCTGTTCCAACGCAATGGCGTTCAAAACCCCGAAGACACGTCCTGCCTCATCGTCGCGGCGCTGGAAGGCGGCATGATCGTTGCTTCATCCTCCGACGATCGTGCGATGTTCGACCAGATCGCCAAGGCCGCGATCCGAAGTATCGCAAAGATTTGACGTCTACAAAGAGCACTCTTGGTTGCCGATAGCTGCGCTTGTACGTCGAGAAACTGTATCACCGCACTGAACGTCCTATTTTTCGAGTTCAACTATGCCGGTTGCGCAGGCAATCAAAGACCACTTTCCGCCCAAGGTTTCGGTCGACATGAACGGCCCAAAGCGGACGCTTGGTTCGGTTCCGAAGTACTGCAGCTGCGGCGAACCAAGCCGCCATTCGGAGCAATAGCAAATCTTGTGACGTCTTCCTTTGGATCTGTAATTTAGCCTGTGAACTCGCAACTGGAGCTTTCGCAAGTGCAATGGATAATCGCCAACGACTTTGTGTAGGATATTAAGATCTGTTCAGCACCCTTAAGTCACCCGCTCGCAGCCCCCCCCCCCTTTCCGAATCAATCCTATGCGGACCTATGACGGCCAATCTTGGCTTGTCATTTCGGTTCCTTTCCTTTCGGCCCCCGCGGGCTAAGTCATCATGAAGGCGTAGCTCAAGGTCACAGCAGCCCATTATGCTTTCAGCGCGAGAAAAGAGAGACACGGATGACAGTTCGCAAATCCCCGCAAGAACCCTCAAAACGAGAGACTATCGCCGAGCGGACCAGTGCTGCCGCAACCGAAATCATTGGTAAAGAAACCAGCCAACGATTGCAAAAGAGTGCTCGGCTGCGTGCAGCCCGGTTGTCGCAGGAGCAGGCTGGGCTTTCCAGGACTTCAAAGACAGCTTGAAGATGCCCGCGCCATCTAATTCCAACAGTATAGGCTGGAAGTCAGTTGGCGAGGCATCCTACTGGTCGCTACCATGGTAAGAAAAACTTTGCCGCTACGGAATTCAATCCCCTTCTGTGCTTCAAAGGCACCCGCTAATCTGACTGACTTTGAGTTGGCGACGCGCTAAGGTTCGATATCGGCTCGAGCCTAACTTAGTTCAGTAGAGGTAGCACTTGTTAGAACAACACGACTTCCGGGCCGACATCGACGCTGTCGGTCGCAGCAACGCAATTCTTACCCTTTTAGAAACCGTCGCGTTGGCCACCGGGATGGGATTTGCAGCAGTCGCACGAGTTACTGAATCTCGGTGGGTAACTTGTCGTGCTATCGATCACATTTCATTCGGACTAATGCCGGGGGACGAGTTGGATGTCGAAAGCACACTTTGCCACGAAGTGCGGCAATACAACCAGGAGATCGTTATCGACGATGTCTATGCCGATGAAACCTATGTCGACCACCACTGTCCTTCTCGCTATGGATTTCGTGGCTATATCTCTGTCCCAATCTATCTTCAGGACGGCTCCTTCTTTGGCACTCTGTGTGCCATCGATCCGCAACCTCGTAAGCTGAAGAATGACCGCGTGCTGTCGATGTTCAGACTTTTTGCGCAAATTATCGGCGAGATTCTGGATGCCGACGAGGAACTGACTGCCAGCCGAGAGGCCGTAGCACACGAACAAGAGCTGGCCCGTATTCAAGAGCGTTTTATTGCCATCCTGGCCCATGATTTGCGCAATCCCGTCAATGCGCTCAAAGCTGGCCTACGCCTGATAGCGCGGCGAAATATCGATGATAAGACGGTTGAGCTGGTCGACCTGATGCGTGGCTCGGCCAATCGGATGGAGCATCTGATTGAAAACCTTCTCGATCAGGCCCGCCGTCGCCAAGGCGAGGGCATCGTTATTGATAAAACCTTGAGCTCAACCTTGAAGCCAGCGCTGCACCAGATTGTCGCAGAACTTCAAGCGGCGGCACCGGACCAGAAGATCGAAACCAACTTTGATCTCCTTGAACCAATCGCTTGTGACGTGCCTCGTATATCTCAAATGTGTTCGAACCTTCTGGCGAATGCGGTGACCCACGGGGCTTCGGGTGCGCCCATCCAAGTGGAGTCCACCGCGATAACAGGGAACTTTTCGCTGTCGGTCACCAATTCGGGAAAGAAGATTCCTGATGACATGTTGCCCAGTCTCTTCCTACCATTCGAGCGCCGCAAAGACCGCCCGAGCCGAGAAGGGTTGGGGCTGGGACTTTTTATCGCCTCCGAAATCGCGAAAGGGCACGGGGGCACCCTGGACGTGTCATCAGACGACAACCGCACTGTCTTTACCTTCCAGATGCCCATCCGGGAAGCGACCACAACTTGAGGATCTGGAGTGTTGGTTGGGGCTGATCATCGACACGCCACGGATGCTCGAAGCGTCAGTTTTCAAGGGACAACTCAATTCAAGCTCCCATCAACAGTCTCGGCAGCCTGCCGAAACGCTCCCCGCCCATTCCTGCCGTTCACCTCACCTCGGTTATGCTGCGGTGCAGCCCGTCAGGCCGGCCATTCGCTGCACCCGCGAAATCAGAGGCCGCTCGAACTCACAGTCTGCGGACAAAGCCGCCGCCGACACTTTTGGTTTGAACGGCCGCTCTCCGCGAATGGCGTCGATCAACACGAACGTCCCTGAACCGACCTTCATCACCACGACTGGAGCCGCGCCGCAGCATCCTCCACAATGCTGACCTCCGCAGCGCTACTGACGCATGGTATTTTCTGGCGATCTCAAGGGGGGCTTATCCAAAACGAAGCGAGAGCGGCCAAGATTTCTCGGCCGCTTTCGTTTGACGAGTTTCATAGGTGGCAAGCGCCGCGAAACGGATCAGGCGAGGGTCAACCCCATTTCATCTCGCCCGTCAGAACCTTGGCGCCGACATCCAATGCGACGCTCATCCCCAGATCGGGGTAACGGGCTGTCATTGCTGCGTGCAGCTCTTCCGAATTTTCCGCGGTAGCCAGCTCTTCCTCAATGGCCAGAAGATACCCTTTCGTGAATTCCACTGCATCCAGACCCATCGGTGCGTCCAGCGTCATGTGGCCGGGCACAACAACCTGCGGATTGCGGGCGATGATCGCGTCAAGATTGGCGATCCATGCGGCGCGCTGTTCCTTGGTCGGGGTGTCAGCTGTCCAGACATGCGTGCCGGAAAAGACCATAACACCACCGAACACGGCCTGCAGGTCTTCGACCCAAAGATAGCGACGGTTCGCCGGCCCATCGGCCGCGACAATCTCGATGGCGTGACCATCCACTGTCAACGTCGTGCTGTCGTCAGCGTCGGGAATGATCACCTCTGCCACAGTTGCAGGGCCGTTTTCGCCCAGTTGCGGCCCCCATGTTTCGACCTTTTTGGCCACGTTGGCGTTGATGGCCGCAACGGTTTCGCTGGCTGCGATGACGCGGGCCTCGGGGAAGGCTTCGACGATCGGGCTTAGGCTGAAGTAGAAATCAGGGTCGCTCTGGCTGATATAGATCGTGGTCAGGGTCTTGCCTGTCGCCTTGATTTTTTCGGCCAATGCGCGGCCATCGGGGAGGGTGAAGCCGCCGTCAATCAGCACGGCCTCGTTTGCGCCTTCAATCAGAACCGGAGCGCGGTAAAAGCCGTTTTCGCCAGCAGGGAAATGTGTCCAGGTGAGGCCGTTTTCATCGGCAAATGAGAGTCTGGGCGCGATCAGGGCGGCGGCCCCGGCTGCGGTGGAAAGTCTTAGAATGTCTCTGCGATTCATTGTTTTGTCCTTTTGTTAAACTGGGCTCAGGCCAGCCCGAGTGCGGCGCGTACCGCATCGGGGCCGGAATATAGGGTGCTGGAGTCCAGCCCGCGGCGGGTGCCATCGACCTCGGCAATGAGGGCGGGAACGCCTTGCAGGTTAAACGCCGTCATCAATTTGCGGGCCTCTGCGGTACGGGTTTGGACCAGATCAACGAGGGCGGCGTCAGGTGTCGAAACTCGCGCGGCGGCATCGGCAAGTCCAAGGTCGGCCAGCAGGCGTGCGACGACCACAGAGGAGGTCACATCCTTGCCATCCACATATCGTGCCGATTGAATGGCCACGAGCGCCTCGATCACGCGATCAGGGCTGCTGTCAGCCACCGCCGTTACAGCAAGAGTTGCTACTGTGGAGTCCAAAGACGCATCGTCGGCCCCCAGAACATCGCGGCGATAGGCTTCGGTGAATGGTCGACCGCTTAATTTGGCGATGCGCTGATCGTTTGCCCAGGCTTGCGTTGCGAAGCTTTTCATCGGACGCGCGCCGCTGCCGGCGAACAGTCCGGTCGCATGTGGCTGAAGGTCGATGTCGGCATCAGTCGCAAATGTGCCAATGGTCGCCGAAGCGCCGTAGCACCAGCCGCAGAGCGGATCAAAAAGATAATGCAGTGTCGTTTTCTGTGTCATGGTCTGTCTCCTTGGTCCCTATATACGCGCATCAATTACCCGCGATAAGATAAACAATTTTGACACTGCGTATGCTAAAGACTTACAATCTGGTCATGACTAAATCACATAACCTTAACCGTCTTGCCTATTTCGCGGCCGTGGTCGAAACCGGCTCCTTCACCAATGCCGCAGACCGCCTTGGCGTGACAAAGGCCGTGGTCAGCAGCCAAGTCACGCAGTTGGAGCAAGAGCTGAAGGCAGCTTTACTGGTGCGCAACACGCGCAAGGTCAGTGCCACCGAGGCGGGCAAACTGTTCTACACGCGCTGCGCGTTGATCCTGATCGAGGCGGAAGAAGCCTTCAGCGAGCTATCGCAACTCTCAGAGCAGCCCGTGGGCACATTGCGCATTACCGCCCCAAATGATTACGGTACGGCGATCGTGGCCCCGCTTGTTGCGGCGTTCCGGCGTCAATACCCCGAATGTCAGGTAGAGCTATACCTCGGGGATGATCACAGGGATCTCATGGCGGGCGCGCTTGATCTGGCCATTCGGGTCGGGTGGCTGCGCGATTCCACCCTGTTGGCGCGCAAGCTGGGCGGGTTTCGACAGCTTCTCGTCGGCGCGGGCGACAAATCCGGCCAGTTTGATTACATTCAACACCCCAGCGATCTCGCCACGTCACCCTTCGTCGCTAACAAGGCGCTGTCTAATCCGTTGCACTGGTTGTTCGAAAACACCGCTGGCGAAACGGCCTCCGTCACAATGCAAAGCGATCTTTCAATCGATAGCGCGCCAGCGATCATGGCCGCCGTGCAGGAAGGAGCAGGTTTGGCGATCCTACCTGACTATCTGGTGCATGATCGTCTGACCTCGGGCGCGCTGACACAGGTATTGCCCGCGTGGCAACTCCCTGAAGGGGGGGTCTTCGCGGTGCTTCCGGCGGCAAAATTCCACGCCGCAAAAGTATCTGTCTTTACGGAAATGCTGCGGCAAGCGGAAAAGGTAAGGAGCAGTGGTTGAGCGCCATAGGCCCGCACTATCTCTGGATATTCGTGAATGCCCACTATCACTAATGGGGAGCCGTATGTGCAAATACAGCTAACGGCAGGTCTCCGCTCTTCGCACGTGCCGCAGCATAGGTCAGTTTGGGCTCACTGCCGCCGTTAGATCGGTTGCAGCATGTCCGCCCTTCAAGCCGCACTGGGCCGATGAGGACGGCCCAGAGCTGCCGTTCGCCCGCTTTGGATATGTTGCAGTGCAGCTAACCAGCCCTTTGCGTCGGCAAGTTGTTTCTGAGGTTCACTTCTTGTGAACTGTCTGGCTACTGTGCTTCGATAAACAGCATTGCAAGGGGCATCAGCGTGACGATACTTGAAGAGGTAGAGAAAGGCCGCAAAGAAATCCGCACCGACGACTACGCGATGTCGATTGGCGAATGGGTATCTATGTATGAAGACGGTGATCTGGACATTCATCCTGAGTTTCAGCGATTTTTCCGCTGGACAGAAGAGCAAAAGAGCAATCTCGTCGAGTCCATACTTCTCGGTATCCCGCTCCCACCCATCTTTGTTTCTCAGCGCGAAGATGGTGTGTGGGACGTGATTGACGGCTTACAGAGGCTATCAACAATTTTTCAGTTGATGGGCATTTTCGTAGATCACAAAGGTGTCAAGCAAGACGCGCTGGTTCTTACAAAAACCAAGTACATTCCATCGCTTGATGGAGCAAGCTGGGACGGGGAAAAACCAATTCCACCAGAACTTAAGCGGATTTTGCGGCGAAATAAACTTAGCGTCAGTATCATTCTTCGGGAGAGTGACGAGAACACAAAATTTGATCTGTTTGAACGATTAAACACAGGAGGAACTAAGCTTAGCAATCAGGAAGTGCGCAATTGCATTTTGGTTATGGTCAATCAGGATTTCTACAACTGGATACGAGAGCTCTCCAATGACGAAAACTTTGTCGCTACAACTGCGCTCAGCGATAAGAACCTACAGGAAGCATATGATGTGGAACTCGTTTTGCGGTTCCTGCTGCTGGTAGACGCAAGTGAGGATGAGTTGAAATCCGTTGGCGACGTCGGAGTTTACCTTAGCACAAAAATGGTTGAGCTGGCGAAAGACGCCGCCTTCGACCGTGGCTATTGGGAGGCGCGCTTCAGAGGCGTGTTTCAGTTGCTTTCGGATCACGTCGGTGACGCCTCATTTAAGCGCTATTCAAATGCCAAAGGCCGTCATGAAGGTGGATTTGTTATTTCTCAATATGAGGCCGTAACAGCTGGCGTAGCTGCTCGTATTGATGCGGAGTTGGATGAGGCGGCAACAGCGACGCGAGTTCAACAACTTTGGGAACATGAAGAATACACTGAATGGGCCAAATCTGGAGTTACGGCCGCCCGGAGACTTCGTCGAATAATACCATTTTCTCGCTCTCACTTCACCAAATGAAAATCCGTACTGTTGATGATCTTGTCAGAAAGATTGCAGAGGATAGAGTTTGGCGAATTCGAGAAATCTCTATGCTTAAACGAGCATGTCTCAATCCGAAAAGTAGCGACCGTGAAAAGGAAGTACAACGACGATCAATGATCCCGTTGGCCTATGCTCACTGGGAAGGCTTTGTGAAAGGAACCGGGCAAAATTATCTGAATTTTGTCGCAAGTCAGAGGCTAACCCTTTCTGAACTCACGCCATGTTTTCAGTCAATATACTTTAGTATCGAGATGGCTGGCGAGCTTCGAGCTGAGAAGCGATACAAAGTCTTAAACGTGTTGAAGAAGCTGGAAGAGAGTTCGAAAAATCGGGTACATATCAGAACCAAAGGAGTAATATCGACACAAGACAACTTAAATAGCGATGCTTTGCGCGATGTCTGTCTGAATTTGGGATTAGACTTTTCCAATTTTTCGCCTTTTGTGCCTTTTATCGACAAAATTCTTCTCGCCAAACGCAACTGTATTGCACATGGTGAAAATATCTTCATCACAGAGGAAAACGTAGATGAGGTTTGTTCTAATGTAGTTACCTGTATCGACCAATTTAGGAATGAAGTTGAAAACTCTGCTGTCAACGGTAGCTACAAGCGATAAGCGAGCCCGCAAAAACTCTAAACTGAAAGATTTTTGTTGGTCTACGTAGCCGTCAGCGCTGCCGCAATGTCAGCTCTTGAATGGGTCAGAAGTGTATGCATGCAAATGCAGCGAACTTCCGGAATCCGCCCAGAGAACTTGCAACATGCCAAACTTCGCACAGCTGGATAGGCACCTTCTAAATTCCAAATAAGACCATGAAGGCAAGAGCCGCGCAAAGGAGGAACAACGTTTCGACTACCAAAATGATGCTGTAGCTGAGTTTGACCTTTACGACCTTGGCGAGACTCGTTTTCACCCCTAAGGCCGCTATTGCGATGACCAAACACCATTTCGATAGCTCGTTCAGCAAGGCGAGCACTGCACTCGGCAGCATCTCCAAATTTGCCAAGACCGCACAACTGGCAAACATCACCAGAAACCACGGCACGCCGAGCGACTGCTGCTGCGCGCCTCTGAAGCTGAACATCACGACCAGCATCACGACGGGCAGAAGTGCGACGCGCAGGATCTTGACGTAGGTGGCAAAGACACCGGCCTCGTCACTGATGGAGTACCCTGCCCCTACCACCTGCGCGACATCGTGGATCGTGGCGCCAACCAGAAAGCCGCTTTCGATATCGCTGAGACCCAGCGACTGGAAAAGAATGGGATAGGTGATCATTGCGATGGTCGACAGGGCTGTGACCCCGATCACAACGAAAAGCGTGTCCTGCTCACGGTCTTTATGCGGGGGAAGGACGGAGGTGATCGCCAAAGCCGCTGAGGCCCCGCAAATCGCGACTGAACCGCCCGCCAGCATGCCAAAAGCGGTGCGGCGACCAAAGAAACGGGCCATCACCACGCCGCACCCAAAGGTTGCCAGAACGAAGCCGATAATGGCGATGACGGGGGTAAGCCCAAGACTCATGACCTCCGCCAACCCCAATCGCAAGCCCAGCAGACCGACCCCAAAGCGCAGCAGCGCTTTCGCGGCAAAATCGACCCCAAGGGCGCAGGAGCTGTCTTCCGACAGGAAGTGAAAGGCCATGCCGAGCAGTAAGGCAAAGAGCATCACAGGCGCGCCATAGTGGTCAGACAAGAAGGTGGCAGCTACCGCGATGACAGTCGCAAGCAGCAGCCCCCCGGCGTAGGGGGAGACGCGGGATTTAACGGTCAGTAACATAGGTTTTCCTCAGCGCAGCTTCAGGCCGTCTGCTGTTTCAGCCGCAACTCGGCAGAACGGGCATGTCCTTCCATCCCCTCCATCCGGCTGATGCGGGCGGTGCGCAGGGCCAGCTCATGCGAGGCCTCGGCATCGCAACGTTGCCATGTCACGGTCTTGGTAAACTTGTGGACGGACAAGCCACCGGTATAGCGCGCAGCTCCGCTGGTCGGCAGCACATGGTTCGGGCCCGAGGTCTTGTCGCCAAAGGCAACCGTGGTCTCCTCTCCCAGAAACAGCGAGCCATAAGCAGAGAGCCTGCCTAGCCACCAGTCGAGGTCTTCGGCCTGCACCTGAAGATGTTCCGGCGCGTAGCGATCGGCCACTTGGGCGGCTTCTTCGCGGGTGTCGCATAAGACCACCTCGGCGCGTTCCGCCCACGCCACGCGTGCGGCGCTGGCGTTTGGCTCGGGCAGGCTGTCGATCATCTCCGGCGCGCGTTTCAAAACTGTTTCTGCCAGCCCACGGTCCGTCGTGACCAGCCAAACCGGACTGTCGGCCCCGTGTTCCGCTTGGCTGACAAGATCCCAAGCAACCGTTTCTGGGTCTGCGCTATGATCGGCGACGACAAGTGAATCGGTCGGACCTGCGAACATGTCGATCCCCACAGCGCCAAACAACATGCGCTTGGCCTCCGCCACATAGCTGTTGCCAGGACCGACGAGGATATCAGCAGGCGCACCCCCAAACAGCCCCCTCGCCATGGCCGCGACCCCCTGCACCCCCCCGAGGTTCAGGATCAGGTCCGCCCCGCAAAGGTCCATCGCAAAGACAATCGCATCAGGAATACCAATGCCGAGGCGCGTGGGCGAGCAAGCGGTGATATGCGGCACGCCTGCGACTTTGGCGGTGGTGATCGTCATCAAAGCGCTGGCGATATGGCTGTATCTGCCGCCGGGTACATAGCAGCCCGCGCTTGAGACGGGGATTTGCTTTTGGCCCGCAATCAGCCCCGGCATGACTTCGATTTCGCAATCGGCCATTGTCGCCTTCTGTGCTTCGGCGAAGCGACGGATGTTGGCATGCGCGAAGCGGATATCGTCCTTCAGGTCTTGCGGCACCCGCGCAGAGGCGGCGGCGCGCTCTGCTGCAGAGACCGGGATGTCCCCGGTCCAGCCATCAAGGTCACGCGCATAGCCCCGCACGGCTGCCTCGCCGCCCTCTTCAATTTTGGTAAGCATCTGTGCAACCAGGCTGCGAATGTCTTTGCCCTCGACCGCAGGGCGGGTCTCGACTTGCTTCAGATACGTGATTGCCATGCTCTTACCTCGGTTCAATGTGGGAATGTCGATGGATGGCCTCGGCCAATACGTCGATTGTGTCGATGATCGGAACGGGGGCGGTCAACGCCGGGGCAAGCAACGAAAACTCTGAACAGGCGACGAATAGAAGCTTGGCCCCCTGCTCGGCCAATTCGGTGGCCGCCCCGGTCAATGTCTGCTGCGCCTGTGGGGAGGCCCCCTGCGCCTTGATCAGCCGGATCGCGGCCAACATGCGATCGGCATCGGCAGGCCAAAGGGCCGTCAGCCCGGCGCGCTCCAACGCCCCGTTAAACACACCGGCCATGCGCACGGCGGGAGAGGCGAGGATGCCAATGGCGGAGCCAGAAGGAAGCTGCTGCGCCGCGCGGTCAATGGACAGTGTCACCATGTTCAAGAACGGGATCGAGACTGCCGCTTCGATCGCCGGAGCGTAGTGATGGGCGGTGTTGCAGGGCATGGCGAGGGCCGTGGCCCCGGCCCGTTCCAACCGCTGCGCCATAGTTGCCAACGACGGGCCGGGATCCTCTCCCGTCCCCTCGATCAGATGCGCGATCCGCGACGGCACCTGCGGGTTCATATCGATCAAAAGCGGTAGATGATCAGCGTCGTCGTCTGCATCCACGGTGGCAAGCACACGCTGCTGCAAAAGGATCGTCGCCTCCGGCCCCATACCGCCCAACACGCCAACGACCGGGCGGCTCATGACGCCACCTCACCCACTGCAGCGCAAATCAGGTCGGCGATCAGCGAGCAATCGTCCAGCGAGAAGCTGAGCGGCAGGCGCATGTCGAACAGGGTCGCCATGATCCGGTCTGTCTCCGGCAGGCTCTGTGCCGGAACATAGCGCCAAGAAGGATGCGCGGAGGTAAAGCCCGCAGGTTCTTGCGCACCGAACCATTTAAGCTCCACCCCACGGGAAGCGGCAGCCTCCAATACTGCGCGGCAGGCGTCGGGGGTGAAGTCCGGCAAACGGAATTGGATGGAGGATCCGACATGCGTCTCGGCGGCGGGGAGGTTGATCGTCGCCACGCGGTCCTGCGCTTCCAGCCTCTTTTCAACCAGCGCATAGCGCGCGTTCCAGCGGGCGATGTTGCGGTCGAGATCGGCAAGCTGCGGACGCAGGATTGCCGCACGCAAAGCGTCCATCCGGGCGGAGCAATTAGGCATGTCATAGCGCGCATCGGCAAAGGCCTCTGGCGCCGGTCCGGCGCCATGGCGTTCGTAGAGCATATAGCTGCCAGACAAGACCGTCGCTCGAGCAGTAAGGTCGGGGTCATCGGTGGTGAGCAAGCCCCCCTCGCCAGAATTCATGTGTTTGTAAGTCTGGGTCGAGAAACAGGCCAATTTGCCGAAATTTCCGGACCGCATGCCGTTCCACCGTGCCCCCATCGTGTGGGCGCAATCTTCGATCACGGTCACCTGCTCTGCGTCACAGGTCGACATCAGCCGGTCCATGTCACACAGATGCCCGCGCATATGAGACAGCAGCAGCACCCGCGCGCCGGAACTGGCGATTTTGCTTTGCAGATCATCGAGGTCAATCCGCAGGTTCTCGTCAATCTCGACCAACACCGCATCGCCGCCCACCGCCCGGATCGCACCGGGCACTGGGGCCAGCGTATAAGCGTTGGTCAGCACCTTAGCGCCGGGCCCCACGCCACAGGCGCGCAGGGCGATTTGCAACGCCTGCCCGCCTGAGGTGACGGCAAGGCAGAATTTGCTGCCCTGCCAATCACGATATTCGGTCTCAAGCTGGGCCACGTCCCCTGCCTCATCCGGCAAAAGGTTGTAGCGGTGCAAGCGCCCCGATTGCAGAACCGCAACTGCGGCTGCGATCGCGCTCTTGGAAAGCGCCTCTTGCTGAGTGAAACTGCCGGTAAACCTGCGCGTCACGAGAGCTGTCCTCTTTACAGATTGACCCGGCGGTTGGACATGTCGAAGGCGAAGTCATAGCCACCAAGCGCCGCTGCTCCGCCAGTGTGGAGGAATACGACGCGCTCGTCTTTGAACTCGCCTTTACGGGCGAGATCGATCAAACCAGCCGCGCCCTTTGCGGAGTAGCAAGGATCAAGCAGGATGCCTTCAAGCTCGGCGAACATCTGGATCGCCTCAATCCCGCTGTCGGTGGGGATTCCATAGCCGTCGCCAACGTAATCGGTGTTGGCCATCACGTCCTCGCGCTTGACTACGCCGGGGCAGCCCAGCTTTTCTGCGGTTTTGCAGGCGAGGTCATAGACCATCTGTTCCTGTTTGGGCTGAGGCGCACGGGTGCCGATGCCGAGGATGGGGATTTGGGCGTTCATCGCGCACATGCCGGTGACAAGCCCGGCCTGCGTGCCCGAAGAGCCCGTGCCGTGGACCAAGCGGTCGATCTTCATCCCAGAGCTGTTCACCTGATTAAGGAGCTCAAACGCGCAGTTCACATAGCCCAAAGCGCCCGTGGGGTTCGAGCCGCCACCGGGGATGACATAGACCTTATGTCCCTCAGCCCGTTTCTGCCCGGCAGCCTTTTCCATTTCGCCGGGCATGTCGTGACCGCCAGGGAATTTCTCGGTGGTGGCACCGTGGAGATGGTCCAGCAGCACATTGCCGTTGGTATTATAGTTGGCATCGTCATAGCCAGTGCGGTCTTCCAACAGGATGTGACAGGCCAACCCCAGCTTGGCCGCGGCTGCGGCGGTTTGACGGCCATGGTTGGTTTGGGTGGCGCCTTGGGTCATCACCATATCCGCGCCTTGTTCGATGGCCTCTGCCATCAAAAATTCCAGTTTGCGGGTCTTGTTGCCGCCCGTCGAAAGACCAGTACAGTCGTCGCGTTTGATCCAGATCTCGGTGCCAAGTTCCTTTGACAGCCGTTTCATATGCTCAACCGGTGTCGGCAGATGGGCAAGGTGGACGCGGGGAAAACGGGATAGATGCATGGGTGTTCCTTAAATTTGCTGTGGTGTGAGCGGCGTGGCGCGCTGCTGCGAGATGGGCTTGCGGATCTGACAGGGGCTGGAATTGCTTCGGCCTCCGCTCGTCATTTTATCCGCGCATGCGGGCGTAAGACGGATCATAGGGCGACGCCTCGATCACCTCGGTGCCGACCATTTCCCCATATAGATCAAGCGGGATCTGTGTGCCGGGCGTAGCCAGTGTGGGGTCAACAAAAGCATAGGCGAGGTTCATGCCAACCCGGTGCCCCCAGTCGCCCGAGGTCACGGTGCCGACCACCTTGCCGTCTTGCATCAGCGAGGCGCCGCCATGCGCGGGGGCGTGGGTCGCGTCGACCTTAAGTGTCACCAGCTTCTTGCGCGGCCCTTTTGACATGCGCTTGTGCAGCGCCGCTTTGCCAATGAAATCTGCAGGCTTGTCGGGTTTCACAAAACGGTCCAGCGCGGTCTCGAATGGGTCGAATTCGGTCAGAAGATCGGCTTTCCAGTGCATGAACCCCTTCTCTAACCGCATCGCGTCAACGGCACGGGCACCGAAGAGCTTCAGACCATGCGCCGCGCCAGCCTTGCGCAGCGCCAGATAGGCCGCATAGAGCGCGTTATTTGGCACGTGAATTTCATAGGCCAACTCGCCCGAGAAGCTGACACCGAGCACGGTGGCAGGCACAAAACCGATGAAGCATTCCTTCACGCTTAGCCATGGGAACGCCTCTTTCGACCAGTCGCCGCGAGAACAGGCGCTGAGCACATCGCGCGCCTTTGGGCCCGCGAGCACGAGGATCGTCTGGTCGTTGGTCAGGCTGCGGATCTGCACCTCTTCATCATCACGCAGATGCATCTGCAGCCAGTCCATGTCGTGATATTCGCTGGCGGCTGCCGAGCCGTACCAGACACGCTGCGGACCGCGATCTGAAGCGGGCAGATTGGCCACCGTGGCCTCGCCCTTGACCATCCCGTGGTGGTTCAGCAGGTAGCCCAGGCCCACCCGTCCGTCGCGCTTGGTCACGGCACCGCAGAACATCCGGTCAAGAAAGCTGTGCCGGTCGCTGCCGGTGATCTCGAACCGATTGAAGCCGTTTACTTCGCAAAGGCCGACATTCTCCTGCACGTTCTTCACTTCAGCCGCGACCACGTCAAAGGCTTCGTCGAAGTTGAAGCTCAGGGTTGGATGGAAGTCCGGCGACGGCTTGATGTAGTCGACCCGTTCCCAGCCGTTGACGACGGTGAATTCGGCCCCTTCAGCAGCCATCACCGGGGTCAACGGTGTGGTTTTGGCAGGCCGCGCTGCGGGGCGATGCTCATGCGGGAAATGGAAGCGGAATTCGTTCTGGTAGTCCTCGATGGCCTTGAGTGCGGTGAGCTCGACATTGGCATGGCCGGTGAAACGGCGTGGGTCGATCACCCAAGTGTCATACTGCGCTTCGCCATGGACGATCTGCTGAGCCAGCAACCAGCCGTGCCCCCCGCCCTCGCCCAGACCTGCGCGCAGGCCGATGATACAATAGGCGTTGCGCTTGCCGGGAATCGGGCCGACCAGCGGCGCGCCGTCGATGGTATAGGTGATCGGGCCGTTGACAATGGACCGGATGCCGGTCTCGGCCAGCGCGGGCATACGCTCAAAGGCACCTTCGAGCACGTCCATGACCCGCTCAAGATCATCCGGGCAAAGGGCGTTGACGAAATTCGGGTCGATCCCGTCCATCCCCCAAGTCTTGCAGTCCTGCTCATAAAAGCCGACCAGCAAGCCGTTCTTTTCCTGTCGGCTGTAGTAATCCGAGATCGGACAACGCAACAGAGGCATGCGGTGACCGGCCTCAACAATGGCGGGAATGTCTTCGGTCAGAAAATACTGGTGCTCCATCGAGGCCACCGGATGATGCACCCCCATCATGCTGCCAACCTCATTCACCCGGTAGCCACAGGCGTTGACGACGATATCACAGTCGATATCGCCATGTTTGGTGTGGACCGTCCAGGTGTCGTCTCTGTGCTGCGTCAGGGCGGTGACCGGCGTATTGCGGTAGACCTCGGCCCCGGCCTTGCGTGCGTGATAAGCTAAAGCCTGACAAAGCTGTGCGGGATCGATGTCGCCGTCCAAAGGGTCCCAAAGCCCGCCCAGCAAGTTCTCAGTCGAGATCAGCGGGTGGCGTCGAGCGCATTCTTCGGCGTCGATGACTTCCAGATCCACATCCATGCCGCGCGCCATTGAGGCAAAATGGCGATAGCCCTGCATCTGCGCTTCAGTGTTGGCCAGTCGGATGCCGCCGTCCGCGTGGTGGTAGTTGATCGGATACTCCGGGTCTTCGGACAAACGTTTGTAAAGGTTGATGGAATGGGTCTTAAGCCCCACCATTGTCTGGTTGCCGCCGAAATTCGTGACCTGCGCCGCCGAATGCCAAGTTGTGCCTGACGTAAGCTCATCACGCTCAACCAAGACGACATCTGTCCAGCCTTCTTGTGTGAGGTGATAAAGCGTCGAGCAGCCAGCGATACCGCCGCCGATAACAACCACTTTGGTCCGAGATTTCATGGGGTGCGCCTCCGATACATATTGAGATCAGAGGGGCAGAGCGATGGTCAAACAGCAAACGCTGACGTGGGTGTTCGAAAAAATCAAAAGATAGTTTCGATAATATGCTTAGAGCGATTTTCAGGCGGTAGAAGGGTCTCCGCCCCGCCCCCGTTAATCAATCAGCTGGAAACTCTCTGCCAACCAAGGTTCGCTGGCGTGCAACGGTTCAATCGCGTGCTGGCGAATGAGGTCGCGGACTTTGGCGTCGACCAATTCGACGACGGAGCGAGAACAATCTGGTGTGGTCATTAGAGCCAATGTCCGAGCAAAAGCCTTGCCCGGAAAGCGATGCATGCGCAGATCGCCGTGAAACCGCTTGGCGCGGGAAAACAACAGCGGGGTTGTGATTGTCCAGCCCGCGCTTGCCGCCACCATCGCCATCAAGGTTTGGTTATTGCTGCATTCGAACCGATGCGGGGATGTCACCCCCAAGCGCCGCAAGTGGGTGTCGATCTGCCGGGCGATCATCAGGTTGCCGGAGAACCGCAGGAAGGGCAGCTTTGCCGTGCCCTCCATGATCTGCGTGAGGGACTCCGGGACAAGGCGTGGCAGTACGATGATAAAAGGGTCGCGCAAGAGCGGGCGCTCTTGCAAATCGCTGATCGATTCCCCCGGCGCGGTGCATATGCCGAGGTCAAGCTGGCGGTTGCGCAGCATACCGATCAGGTCGTGGCTTACCCCGGTGTGATACATGAAATCACAGGTGGGCATCATCTTGGTCAGTGAGACGGCCAAATACGGCACGATATCGCTTTCAAAGTCCTCAATTGCACCAATTCTGAGAAAACTCGCGTCGGCCACGCTGCCCGCCGATGCCTCCGCCTTAGCCCGGCGGATCGTGCGCAGCGCTTCGTCGATCTTGCGGGAAAAGACCTGTCCTTTGGGCGTCAGAACCATCGGGCGCCGCGCATGGTTGAACAGCTCTACGCCCAGGTGGTCTTCCAAACTACGCAGATGATGCGACACGGTGCTTACCGTCAATCCGGCATCCCGCGCCGCGGCTTGCAGCGAGCCTTCCTTGGCGCAGACCTGAAACAGTTCGAGCGATTTCAGGCTGATATCTCTTGCGGCTTTGGTTCGAGACATGGCGGCGTCCTATTCCTGCTGACGTTACGTTAACTAATCGCAATTTTTGAAAGTATAAATATCAAATCTTCGCAGGAGGCATTTGGTCTTCTGAGGTTGCCCAAAAACGTGGAAGCCTCAGACCACATAAAAATTCGAAAACGACGCCAACGGGAGACGACATGAGACATCTACTTTTAGCCAGCACCTGTACTCTGGGTTTCGCAGGGACGGCCTATGCCCAAGACTGCGGAGAAGTCAGCATCACGCAAATGGACTGGGCCTCGGCCAATGTGGTGACGTCGGTCGCCAAATTCCTGATGGAGGAAGGCTACGGTTGCGACGTGACCTTGGTGCCGTCATCAACACCCACAGCCTTGACCGCCGTGGCAGAGACCGGGACGCCGGATATTCTGACCGAGCTTTGGGTCAACACGGCCCCGGCCTATAGCAAAATGGTCGAAGCCGGTAAGCTTGTTGAACTGACCGACGTGCTGTCCGACGGCGGCATTGAGGGCTGGTTTGTCCCGCAATATGTGGTCGACGCAAACCCCGAAGCAGCCACACTTGATGGCATTCTTGCCAATCCCGACCTGGCCGGCGGGCGGTTTGACAATTGCCCCGATGGATGGGCCTGCCGCACCGTCAATGATGCCATGAACAAGGTCATCGATATGGAAGGCAAAGGCATCGAAGTCTTCAACCACGGCTCTGGCGAAACCCTCGCCACCGCGATCGCGTCAGCCTATGCGGATGAGGAACCGTGGTTTGGCTTTTATTGGTCGCCGACCTCGATCTTGGGGAAATACCCGATGGTGCTGGTCGATATGGGCGGCTACGACGAGAAAACTCATGCCTGTAACAGTGACAAGGAATGCACCGAGCCCGGCATCTCCGCCTATCCACGCGCTGCGGTGAAAACGGCAGCCACCACAGATTTCGTGGAGCGCGCGCCGGAAGTCGCTGAACTGATGTCGAACCTGTCTTTCACCAACGACAAAATGAACGCGATCCTTGCGTGGATGGAAGACAACAATGCCTCCGCCGAAGAGGCCGCCGTGTACTTCCTGTCGAACAACCCCGACATCTGGGGCGAATGGCTGAACGATGCGGCACGCGAGAACCTCTCAGCGCTCCTTCAATAACCGATAGGCTCACTGCTCGGCCCCGCGTCAACGCGCTTGGGGCCGGGCATCCAAGGCAGCGAGAGGTCTCCCCAAGCAATGTACGAGCAAGTTTTCAATGGATTTGGGCTGCGAGGGTGGTGCGACACAGATGCCGCCACGGGGCCAATGAGCATGGCGCAGTTGCTGCAAAGAAAGAACAGCAACGATGCCGCCGAGACTGGCCCGCTCCTGCCCTTTCCGTCGTTTGACAAGCTGCATGAAGCCTGCAATGCCATCCCGCAATCACGCGATATTACCTTGAACGTCGAGCGGGGTTTTTTAGGGATCAAAGACGGTCTGAAGCTTGTTCTTGATCCACTTACCCAGCCCCTGTCTTGGATGCTCGACGGTGCGCTCTATGTCTTTACCACCGTGCCGTGGTGGGTGCTTGTCCCGCTCTTGGTATGGGCCGCCTGGGGGGCGACGCGTAAGGTTGGGGTGACCGTTTTTGTTGCCATCGTCTTTTTGTTCTTCGGCCTGATCGACCATCTGGATGTCGCTCTGCAAACCCTCGCGATTATTTTTGTCTGCACCGGGCTTTGCGTACTCATAGGTGTTCCTGCTGGTATCTTGATGTCGCGGTCCGACAGGATGCAAAGATTGATGCTGCCCGTGCTCGATATGCTGCAAACTCTTCCGAGTTTCGTCTATCTGATCCCGCTTATTTTCCTGTTCTCGGTGACCGAGCCCAAGCTCTACGGCATCGCGATCATCCTTTACGCGATTGTGCCCGTGATCCGCCTGACTGACCTCGGCATACGGCTGGTGGATCAAGATGTCGTCGAGGCGGCCAATGCCTTTGGCATGACGGACCGGCAAAAGCTCTTTGGCGTGCAGTTACCACTGGCCCTGCCCAACATCATGGCGGGCGTGAACCAGACCATCATGATGAGCCTCGCCATGGTCGTGATTGCGTCCCTCGTCTCCGCGCCGGGCTTGGGCGTCTTGGTGCTCCGCGGCATCCGAAATCTGGAACTGGGCGTCGGGCTTGTCGCGGGCTTTGGCATCGTGCTGCTGGCGGTGGTCTTGGACCGCTGCTCAAAGGCCGCGCTCCTACGCATTGATCCTGCACATGACACAGAGTGAGCGGAAGATGACCCACCCCAAGATCCAGATTCGCAACCTCTACAAGATTTTCGGCGCGTCCCCCGAGCGTGTGCTGCCCTTGGTCAAAGATCAGGGGATCGGCAAACCCGAACTGCTTGCCAATCATGGCCATGTGCTGGGGCTGCGAGACATTAGCATCGACATGCAAGCTGGCGAAATCTCAGTGATTATGGGGCTGTCAGGCTCCGGGAAATCGACGCTGATCCGTCACCTGAACCGGCTTATCGACCCCACTGCGGGTGAAATATTGCTCGATGGTCAGGACGTGATGCAGCTCGATAATGACGCGCTGCGCGGGTTGCGACAGCGCAGCATGTCGATGGTGTTTCAGAAGTTCGCGCTCCTACCGCATAAGACAGTTCTGGAAAACGCGGCGATGGCGCTGAAGACCCGTGGTGTGGATCAGGAAACCCGCGAGGCGGAGGCACGCAAATGGCTCGAACGCGTCGATCTCGGTGGGTTTGAGGACCGCTACCCCCGTCAGCTGTCGGGCGGCATGCAGCAACGCGTCGGCATCGCCCGCGCTTTGACGGCGAACACTGACATCATGCTGCTTGACGAGGCTTTCTCGGCCCTTGACCCCCTGATCCGCACCGACATGCAGGACTTGCTGTTGGAGCTGCAAAGGGAGCTTCACAAGACCATCGTTTTCATCACTCACGATCTGGATGAAGCGCTTAAACTTGCGGATCACCTTGTGATCCTCAAAGACGGATCCGTGGTCCAGCAAGGCGCGCCGCAGGAGATCGTGATGAACCCCGCGGACCCCTATATCGAAGCCTTTGTGAGCGACATCAACCGCGCCCGCGTTCTGCGGGCCGGTACCATCGCACTGCCGACCCTGCCCGATGACATTTTCTTTGCCGAGGTCGCTTGGGACGACACGCTTGAGACAGTCATTCGCGCCGCCAAAGGACAAGCAGATGCCACCATAGCGGTGCGTAGAACCGGGCAGCCGCCGGGCAAGATCGAGGTCGGTGAACTGCTCGCAGCACTCATCCCCTATGACGGGGTAAACGCCGAAACACATCCCTGAAAACGCCCCCGTTGCCGGCAGGGTGATCCAGCCTGCCCGGCGGGCGCAAGAAGCATGAGAAAGAGAGGCCATATGAAGATCATCGTCCCCGTAAAGCGGGTCATCGACTACAACGTCAAAGTGCGCGTCAAGGCAGATGGCAGCGGTGTCGATCTGGCCAACGTCAAAATGTCCATGAACCCTTTTGATGAAATCGCTGTCGAACAAGCCATCCGCCTCAAGGAAAGCGGCGCGGCGTCGGAGGTGATCGTGGTGTCTATCGGGGTCAAACAAGCGCAAGAGGTGCTGCGCACGGCGCTGGCGATGGGGGCCGACCGGGCGATCCTGATCAACGCCGCACAGGACGTGCATGACGATATTGAACCGCTGACCGTGGCGAAGCTCCTAAAAGCCGTGATTGACAGCGAGGCACCGCAGCTGGTGATCGCTGGGAAGCAGGCGATCGACAACGATATGGGCGCAACCGGTCAGATGCTTGCGGCACTCTTGGGCTGGGGGCAAGCGACCTTTGCCTCCGAACTGACGGTCGCGGATGGACGTGCTCGGGTGACACGCGAGGTCGATGGCGGGTTGCAAACCATCGAGGTTGATCTGCCTGCCATCGTCACCGCCGATCTGCGCCTGAACGAGCCGCGCTATGCCTCTTTGCCGAATATCATGAAGGCCAAGAAAAAACCGCTGGAGGAAAAGACCGCAGCCGATCTGGGTGTGGATATCACACCGCGCCTCAAGGTTTTGGAAACCGAAGAGCCCGCCGCACGCAAAGCGGGGGTCAAGGTCCAGTCCGTTGCGGAACTTGTCGAAAAACTGAAAACCGAAGCGGGAGTGCTCTGACGATGTCCGTTCTACTTATTGCAGAAACCACCGACGGCGCGCTGGCATTTGATGCCACCGCCAAAGCCGTCACCGCCCTTGCGCCATTGGGCGAGATCACCTTGCTAATTTTCGGCGTGCCCGACGCCGCCGCGCTGGCCGCGCAAATCTCCGGCGTCACAAAAGTGCTGCTGGCCGAGGATGATACGCTGTCGCATGGGCTGGCTGAACCGACCGCAGCACTCGTACAGTCGATCGCGGCGGACAATAGCCATATCGCGGCGCCCGCGACCACTCGATGGCGCAATGTGCTGCCGCGTTTGGCAGCGCTACTTGATGTAATGATCATTCCAGACGTCATCGAAGTAATCGACGCTGAGACCTTCCGCCGTCCGATCTATGCCGGTAATGCGCTGCGAAAGGTGCAATCCTCTGACCCGATTAAAGTGCTCACCCTCCGCACTGCCGGGTTCGACGCCGCCGAGCAGACGCAGGCCCCCGCGCCGGTTGAAACACTCACCATTGACCTCCCAGCGGGCCCGAGCCGCTGGATAGAGGATCGGGTGGCGAAATCTGATCGTCCAGAGCTAACCTCGGCCTCCGTGGTTGTCTCAGGCGGACGCGGTGTGGGTTCGGAAGAGGATTTCGCACTGATTTCCGGCTTGGCTGACACGTTGGGCGCGGCTGTTGGGGCGTCGCGTGCGGCGGTCGACAGCGGTTTCGCCCCCAACGACTGGCAGGTCGGCCAAACCGGCAAGGTGGTGGCACCCGACCTTTATATCGCTTGCGGCATTTCGGGCGCGATCCAGCACCTCGCCGGGATGAAAGACAGCAAGGTGATCGTGGCGATCAACAAAGACGAAGAAGCGCCGATCTTTCAGGTCGCTGACTACGGGCTTGTCGCCAACCTCTTTGAGGCGGTGCCTGAATTGACGGAACAGTTGGGATGAAAAGGCGCTTGATTGACGGTCGCGCCCGGGCGGCGCGGCTGCGGGCGGAGGTGGCCAGGGCGGTTCAAGAAATGCGCCATCGCGACGGCAGGGTGCCGGGTCTTGCGGTGGTACTGGTCGGGTCCGACCCTGCCAGCGGCGTCTATGTGCGCGCCAAAGTGCGTGCCTGTGAGGAGGTTGGTCTGCGCTCTGAATTGCACGACCTGCCCGACAGCACAACGGAAGCCGATTTGCTTGCCCTGATTGCCAGCCTGAACGACGACCCGTTGACGGACGGTATCCTTGTACAACTGCCCCTACCCCCGCAGATAGAGCGCGCCCGGGTGCTGGCGGCGATCTCACCCGATAAGGATGTGGACGGCTTCCACCCGGTCAACGCCGGCCGCTTGGCGACCGGGCAAGCGGCGCTGGTGCCCTGTACGCCACAAGGCTGTCTCATGCTGCTTCAAGACGAAATTGGCAGCCTGCGCTGGCTTACCGCCTGTGTGATCGGCTGCTCGTCCATCGTTGGGCGGCCAATGGTTCAACTTTTGCTGCAACAGGACTGCTCAGTCTTGGTCGCGCATAAGTTCACCGCCGATCCCGCCGCGATGGCCCGGCAAGCCGATATTCTGGTCGTCGCCGCAGGGGTGCCGGATTTGGTCCAGCCCGATTGGATCAAGCCGGGCGCTGTGGTGATCGACGTCGGCATCAACCGCGTCAGCAAGCCCGATGGCAGCAGCCGCATTGTTGGCGATGTTTCCGACGAAGCCGCGGCCTGTGCGGCGGCAATCACACCAGTGCCGGGCGGCGTCGGACCGATGACGATTGCTTGCCTATTGTCCAATACACTCCAAGCCGCGCGTGCTAATGGATCGAAAAATGCGGCCTCTCATGCTGCATAACTTAATCTTCAAGGACCATCTCATGACTAAGTTTTGCCTGACCGTTACCTGTCCCTCCCAACGCGGGATCGTTGCCGCTATTGCAAAATACATTGCCGAGAACGGGTGCAATATCACCGACAGCGCCCAGTTTGACGATCCCGACAACGGCCAGTTTTTCATGCGCGTCAGTGCAGATTCCGAAACTGGCACGCCCATGGAGGATTTGAGGGAAGGTTTTGCCAAAATCGCCGAGCCCTTCGGTATGGACTATAAGTTTCACGACAAAGACACGACGATGAAGGTCGTGGTCATGGTATCGCGCTTCGGCCACTGCCTAAACGATCTTTTGTACCGTGTGCGCATCGGGGCACTTCCGATCGAGATCGTGGCCGTGATCTCGAACCATATGGATTATCAAAAAGTCGTTGTGAACCATGACATCCCCTTCCACCACATCAAGGTGACGAAGGAGAACAAGCCCGAGGCTGAGGCCCGGATTATGGAGGTGGTCGAAGACACGGGCGCTGAACTCATCGTGTTGGCCCGCTACATGCAGATCCTGTCGGATGCGATGTGCCAAAAGATGAGCGGTCGGATCATCAACATCCACCATTCCTTCCTGCCCTCCTTCAAAGGCGCGAACCCTTACAAGCAGGCCTATGAGCGCGGCGTAAAGCTGATCGGTGCGACATCGCATTACGTGACGGCCGATCTCGACGAGGGGCCGATTATTGAGCAGGACATTGTCCGGATCACCCAAGCGCAAAGCGCGTCGGACTACGTGTCCCTTGGGCGGGATGTAGAATCCAGCGTGCTGGCCAGAGCGATCCATGCCCATGCGCATCACCGGGTCTTTTTGAATGGCAACAAGACAGTCGTGTTTCCCGCCTCGCCCGGCAGCTACAGTTCAAAAAGGATGGGCTGATGACGAACTTTGCCGCACGCTCCAACTAAACTGAGAGTGCTTCTGCAATAGGTCAGCTCTCAATTTCTTCCGCAGTTGATAAGCGACCTTGTAGGTAACTCCGAGCTTCCCGCTCAACCTCTCGGAGGGCAGAAAATCTTGTGCCCTGCCCTTCGCGTGAGCCGCAATCATCGTCTCGGCGCCGATGAACCAGATCATGAGAGCAAGATGTGTCCGGTGACAGTTCGTGTCCGTCGTGACAGAGAAATGACGGCGGCAAACACAGCATTGATAATTTTTTCACTTCTTGATCTGAACAATGCTTGCCGAGCCACATCCTCGCACTTCACGCCCTCAGGCCAGCGCACCTTCCGCATCCGACTGATGCAAGCGATTTCCGTTTTGAAACACTTTTGTACGCCGCCTATTGGGAGAGCCATGGAAAGCCGCATCCAATGGCTACTGAAAGGATCCATTTCAAACAGCTCCGTCATGGCTATCCTATGAATGACACTTCCGGCCCAATACAGATCCTCGTGGCTGACCCAGAGAGTGGCCGGGAACAACCATTTGCGGACGGTCGTGCCTAACGCAGTCAGCGCCCGCTGCCGGAGACGCAGTGGTTCTCTTTGTTCGGTTTCTGCTTGCTGTATCCGTTAGCCCGTAGTTGAGGAGGACACGGGCCTGTGGTCTCGACGCAAAAGCCCCGTCGACAAGATCGTCAAGGATCTCAAGCGCGCGACCTGCCAACACTGTCCAAAAGCGCGCCGACGCGGGACAGCCCTAGTTCAAGATTGACCCCTGAGGGCTTTCAAAGCTTGAGACCGATCCGCAGCTGAAGGTTCGCGTCCGACTTTACTCGGTACCCACATTGAATTTGATATCATCGGCATGACACGCTCCTGAAAATTGCGGAAGGCGCGTATCACGAAACTGTCACGTCGCGAATGGCTTCCCCGCAGTAGATCTGATCTACCTGCCGAGTCCAAAACCGCGGCTGCCGGTGCCTAACATGGGTGCTGCCCGATCCAGCGCCAGTTGGCTTCGCGAAAAACGCACCGGCGTGCGCAGCCCATCGATGCCCTCGGGTTCAATCCGCATGTTACGGGCAACGATCTGTGGCTCGCTCAACGCTTCGGCAACTGTATTGATCGGGCCTGCAGGCACCCCGCGACCGATGAGCCTTTCAATCAAAGACGTTTTCGTGTGATGAGCGGTCCGTTCCGCAATCAGGCGACAAAGCGTATCCCGGTGCCGAACACGGGCCGGGTTCGTCACGTATCGCGTGTCATCAGCCGCCTCAGGCATATCAAGAACCTCGCAAAGCTTACGGAACTGCCGATCATTGCCACAGGCAATAATCAGATGACCTTCGTGTGCCGGGAACACCTGATAAGGTACGATGTTAGGGTGCGCATTGCCGAGCCGTGTGGGGACGGCGTCGCCTAAGAGGTAATTGCCCGCCTGATTGGCCAGAACGCCAACTCCGCAATCCAGCAGCGACAGATCGACGTGCTGCCCCTGCCCCGACCGAGCGCGCTCGGCCAGCGCCGCTTGAATGCCGATCACGCCGTAAAGCCCAGTGAAAACATCCACCCATGCCACGCCGACTTTCTGGGGCGCGCCGTCTGGTTCGCCAGTCAAGTCCATGATGCCGCACATGCCTTGGATCAGGAAATCATAACCCGCCTCCTTGGCACGCGGTCCATCCTGACCAAAGCCACTGACCGAGGCATAGACCAGACTTGGGTTCTCAGATGCCAATGATGCATAGTCCAAGCCGAACTTCGCTAGGCCCCCGACTTTGAAGTTCTCGATCACCACATCGGCCTGCGCAATCAGCGCTTTAAGTTGCGCCAAATCCGCGGGATCGGTGAAGTCGCAGGTCAGTGAAGTTTTGCCGCGATTAGCCGAGTGGAAATAGGCCGATACCGTTTCAGTGCTGCCATCGGGCCGGGTCCGTTCGATAAACGGAGGGCCCCAACGCCGGGTGTCGTCCCCCTCCGGCGCTTCGACCTTGATCACCTCTGCGCCGAGATCCGCAAGCGTCTGCCCAATCCAAGGCCCTGCGAGAATTCGCGCCAGTTCGACGACCTTCAGCCCGGCCAGAGGCGCTGACCCGGACATCAGGTGTGAGGCTCGGAATGGATGTGGGACAGGAATGGCATGATTTTAGCCCTACTCATCTTGAGGTGAATTTCATTGCAGCTCAGTTGTTTGCCGGGCGGAGTTCAGAGGTTCTGCTCCACGATCCGCCATGCGTTTTCGGCTCGGACACGGGCCAGATGGCCCAGTTTCAACGCTTTTTGCGACGCGGCATTGCCATCAAGCCCGCGCTTGTAGACGCCTTGAATGATCGCGGCACTGCGGAAGAAGGAAAACACCACGAAAAACAGGTGGTTCGATACATTGTCGCGCCCTGAAAAGCGGCAGTAAAGTTCGAGAAACTCTTGTTCGGTCGGAATCCCCAAGGCCTCGAAGTCCAGCCCCTTGAACTGCCCCGTGGGCAGGTTATCGGCGTGGTAGTTTGCACAGACATACCCTAGATCAGCAAGCGGATGGCCCAGCGTGCAAAGCTCCCAATCCAGCAGTGCGCGGACCTCGGGCGTGCCATCGCGCACAATCGCATTTCCCGGGCGGAAGTCGCCATGCACAATCGCGGCCTCGTCGTCAGCGGGCAGATTGGCCGGTAGCCATTCCATCAGCTTGTCCATCGCCGTGATGGTCTCGGTTTCTGTGGCTTTGTATTGCTTGGTCCAGCGGGCGACCTGCCGCGACAGATACCCTTCGGGGCGACCGAAATCACTCAGACCCACGGCCTCGGGCTTCACCGCATGCAATTCGGCCAGTGCCTTGATGAAGCTTTCGTAAAAGGCACGACGTTCAGGTGGGGTCAATCCCGGCAGGCTGGGGTCGTGAAAGACCCGACCTTCGATCATTTCCATCACGTAGAAATCAGTGCCTATCACGGATGGGTCAGTACACAGATGTAGCATCTTCGGCACCGGCACAGGCGTGTCGCGCAGGGCATGCATCACCCGGTATTCACGATCCACGGCATGGGCGGAAGGCAGCAGCGTGCCCGGGGGCTTCTTACGCAGGACGTATTTGCGACCACCGGCGGACAATTGATAGGTTGGATTGCTCTGGCCTGCATTGAACTGACGTACCTGCAGGTCGCCGTAAAATCCTTCCAGATGGTCGGAAAGATAGGCCTCCAGCCCGGCCTCGTCAAAGCTGAGGGCCTCGCTGACATTGATAAGGGGCGGTCCACCATTCTCGTTCATTTCGTGCTTCCTTTTGTGACGTGTCCTGTCGGTGTGCCGTTCAGATCCGCGAAACTGCGGCCTTCCCGCGCCATGTCGCGCAGCAATTGCGGCACCTGCCAGAACTGGGGGTCTTCGTTGGCATAAAGCTCGATCCGCCGGATCAGCTCTGCGGGACCGATCAGGTCCGCCTGATGCATCGGCCCACCGCGGTGGCGGGGAAAACCGTAGCCAAAAAGCTCGACCGCATCGATGTCTACCGGGCGTAGGGCGATGCCCTCTTCGAGCACGCGAACAGCTTCGGCGATCATTGCGGTGAGGCAGCGGGAAACAATGTCGTCGCTAGCGAACGCGCGATCAGCGAGGTTCAACCTGCGGCGCTCCGCCGCAACAATCTCCAATGCTCCGGGATTGCCACCCTGCTGCTTTCCGCCCTCGTAGACATAATAGCCCTGTTCGGTCTTTCGACCAAACCAACCCTGATCGCAAATCAGATCGGCCACGCGGGAATAGCGCTCTCCAACTGGCCGGGCGGCAGCCTTTCGGTCGCGGGTGGCCTTGGCGATGTCGAGCCCGGCAAGGTCGGACACTGCGAAGGGCCCCATGGCAAAACCGAAATCCTCTAATGCGCCGTCGATCTCGGTGAAGCTGGCACCGTCGAGCAGTAGGTAATCGGCCGCTCGGCGGTATTGGGTCAGAATGCGATTGCCGATGAAGCCGTCGCAGACCTCTGCCCGCACCGGGACCTTGCCGAGTTTGCGTGCGAAGGCGAAGGCCGAGGCAACACAGTCCGGCGCGGTCTCCTCCGCGACCACCACTTCGATCAGCCGCATGATATGGGCGGGCGAAAAGAAATGCAGACCGATCACATATCGGGGCCGCTTGGTGGCGGCGGCGATTTCGTTCACATCGAGATAGGAGGTGTTGGTGGCGAGGATCGCGCCGGGTTTGCAGATCATATCCAGCTTGGTGAAAAGTGCCGTTTTGGCGGACATATCCTCAAAGATCGCTTCGATCACCAGATCGGCTTTGCCTGCGGCATCCAGACTGTCGGTGCAGTCCAGCGCAGCGAGAGCGGCATCATGCGCTTGTTCGGTCAGCTTGCCGCGTTTCAGCGCCCCGGCGAGATTGCTCTCGACCCCGGCACGCGCTTGCGCGACCCGTTCGCTTTGCGCTTCAATCAGGTCGACGTAGTATCCTCCGATGAGCAGGGACGTGGCAATGCCGACCCCCATCGTCCCACCGCCGATCACGGCGATGCGGACTATTTGTCGGGGCTGCGCGGCCTTCTCAGGGATATCAACGTTGGCGCGTTCGGCAAAGAACGCATGCACCAGCCCGGCACGTTCCCCCGCCGCCATCAATTCCATGAACAGCGCCCGTTCTTTGGCGAGCCCTTCGTCTATCGGCAGAGTGGCGGCGCAGACGGCCTCCAGTGCTGTCAGCGGTGCTTGCAAGGCAGGACGCTTAGCCTTCAGGCGCGCTTTTGCGGCCTCCACTGCGGCAAGGTCTTCGGCCACATCGCGCGTATCTGTCCGGCGGGCAGCAAGCTTTCCAGTCAGCACGTCGCGCGCGGCGGCAATGCCCGCCTCACGTGGCGCGCCTTCGGCCAATCGCTCCAGAATGCCGAGGTCCAACGCCTCAGCGGCAGACACGTCGCGCCCGGAA